>JAHCBA010000006.1 GCA_019634625.1 Verrucomicrobiia bacterium | reverse complement strand
ATGTGGCGATGGGTGAGAACTCTGCCCGCGTGGCGCACGAGGAGGTGAAGAAGTTTGTATTCGGTCACGGTCAGCTTCACCTCGCGGCCACCGACCGTGACACGGCGGTTGGCGAGGTCCACGACCAGCCGGCCGCTTTGAAACACAGCCGCCTCTTCAGGTCTTGAGGCGTGACGCAACGCGACGCGAAGTCGGGCCAGCAGTTCCGCCGTATTGAAGGGTTTGGTGACGTAATCGTCCGCACCGCCATCGAGCGCCGCGACTTTCCCCGCTTCGTCGTCTTGCACAGACAGGATGAGCACCGGCGCATTGCTCCACTCGCGCAGGCGGCGCAACACTTCTTGACCGGGTAAGTCGGGCAGGCCGAGATCCAGCACGACCAACGCCGGAAGGTGTTGGGCGGCGAGGACTAGACCCTCCTGTCCGCTGGCGGCCGTGAGCACGCGATAGGCGTTCGCTTCCAGCGTGACCGTGAGCAGCCGACGAATTTGCGGTTCGTCGTCAATCACCAGCACCAGAGTTTTGTTTCCTTCGCTCATTCCTTCTCTTGCGGCACGGGCGGCATTTTGGCTAGCGGCAGGCGCACCGTGAACACTGCCCCGCCGCCGGAACGGTTTGCGGCAGCGACAGTTCCTCCTTGCGCCTCAGCGAAGCCCTTGACGAGCGACAGGCCGATTCCCGTGCCGCCGGGGGTGGCGTCCGGGCCGCGTTGAAAGCGGTCGAACCATTTTACGGGATCGCCAGGTGGAAGCCCAGGGCCGCGATCTGCAACTTCGACAACAAACCGTGCGGCCTCGGCGCGAGCGCTGATCTCAATTGCTGTGCCGGGCGGCGTGTAAGCCACCGCATTGCTGAGCAGGTTGCCGAGAATCTGTTCCGTCAGCGCGGCATCCAATTTCACAAGCGGCAGGTCCGGGGCGATCTCTATTCGAAGTGTGTGACCGAAGAGTGTGTTCCCAAGATTCTGGATGGCCGCGTTCACCACATCACGCGCATCGTGCCAGTCAAGGTTCGGTTGCAGATGGCCTGCTTCGAGGCGGGACAGGTCCAGCAAATTGCGCACGAGCCGATTCAATCGCGCCGATGCTTCGTTCAGTTCCCCGGCGAGTATCTGCTGCGCTGAGGTGAGCGGTCCGGCATTGGGCAGGCCACTGGCCACCGTGCTGATGGCAGCCAGCGGCGTGCGCAGCTCGTGGGAGACTGAATTCAAGAGCGTCTTGCCGAGCCGTTCGGACTGCGCCAGCAACTCTGCCTTGTGTTCCTCATCTCGCAACCGTTGCCGGTCCAGCACCAGGGCGATCTGCGGCGTGAAGGCATCCAGCAGATCCCGCTGTGCCGGGGAAAGCGGTGCCGCATCGCGAAACCGCAAACTCAACACGCCGACCGCGCGTTCACCCGCAAGCAGCGGCACATGCAGCCCATCCGCCGCAGGCAATGTGTCCGTGCCGCGACCAGAGGGTTGGCGATTGCGAAACGCCCACGCCGCCGCGCCTTGCTCCTTCTCTGACATGGTCCAGGTACTCGCAAAGTAAGGTGTCACCGCAGCGGCCTCCGCCTCTTCAGGCATCGAGATGGCGACATCAGCACCAAAAGCTTTCCCGACCTCGCGCACCGCGACGGCCAATAGGTCCGGAAAATCAGACGCCCTGGCCAGCTCGCGGATCAGGAGATAGAGCGCCGTGGCGCGCTGTTCGCGCCGCCGTTCCGCCTCCTGTTGCGCGCGCAACCTGGCGGTCAGATGTCCCATCGCCAGCGCGCCCACAAAGTAGGCCAGGAAGATCATCGTGTCGGCGGCACTCTTGATGCGGAGTGTAAAATGCGGTTCAGTGAAGAAGAAGTTCCACGAAAGCGCCGTGAGGGTTGCGGCGGCGAGAGTTGGGCCACGTCCGACAAAAACTCCCAGCACGATAACGCTCAGGAGATAGACCAAGGACAATGGCACATAGCCAATCCACCGCTGAAGGACGAGGTTGGCGACTGTGAGCAGCGCGACCACTCCTGCCACAACGGCGTAGGCACGCGGATCGCTGACTCTGAAACGCGGCATCGGCGGCTTGCGCAACGGAGCTTCCTCGCCCTCGACACGCACGACGTGAACATCAATGTGGCCGCTTTCACGGATGAGACGATTGAGCATCGATCGGCCGCGAAAAAGCTCAACGACGCGCCAACCAGCGGGTTTGCCCACGACTAGTTGCGTGGCATTCTGCTCGCGGGCCACGCGCAGAATTCCCCGAACCACATCGTCGTCGGTTGTTGTGATGACTTGAGCGCCCAGTTCCCTCGCCAATGCGAGATGCCGGGCGAGCCGCGTCCGATCCTGTTCCGACAAGGGGCGGGTCAACTCGACATACACGGCCAGCCACGGGGCGTGCAATTCCCCGGCCAGTCTTCGTGTCCAGCGCAAGAGGGACGCCGACGTTGGACTTGAACTCGCGCCAACCAGCAATCGCTGACCCGATTTCCAAGGGCCGCTGATGCCGAGCTTCTGGCGATATTCGAGGACATCCTGCCCGACCTGTTCGGCCGCGAGACGCAGGGCGAGTTCGCGCAACGCAGCCAGATTGCCGGGTCGAAAGAAATTGTCCTGCGCCGCGCAGATGCGTTCGGGGACATACACCCTTCCCTCCGCCAGCCGGGCGCGTAGTTCGTCCGGAGGCAGATCCACCAGTTCCAGTTCCGCGCCGTCTAGTGCCGTGTCCGGCACGGTTTCCTGGATGGTGACCCCGGCAATCTGGCGCACCGCCTCGGCGCGGCTTTCCACGTGCTGGATGTTGAGAGTGGTGAAAACGTCGATACCCGCATCCAGCAGCTCGAGAATGTCCTGATAACGCTTGGGATGCCGCGAGCCAGGCGCGTTGGAGTGGGCGAACTCGTCCACCAGCGCCAGTCGCGGCTTCCGGGCGAGCACCGCGTCCAGGTCCATCTCCGTCAGTGTGACGCCGCGATACTCCGATGTCGTGCGCGCAACGGCGGGCAGCCCTTCGGTCAGTGCGTCCGTCTCCCTGCGTCCATGCGTTTCGACGTAACCGATTACCACATCCCGTCCGGCGGCCTGTTCGCGACGCGCGGCTTCGAGCATGGCGTAGGTCTTCCCCACACCGGGACACATCCCGAGGAAAATCTTCAGTCGCCCTCGCTTCTTCGCGGCTTCCTCGCGTTGAATCGAACTGAGCAACGCATCGGGATTGGGTCGGCCGCCGTCGCTCACAACGTCACGGTATGGAATCCAGCGCCAGATTCAATTCCAGCACGTTGACGATGCGGCCGGTGGTGAGCGCGCCGCCCGGAGCGAAGGCGTGCTGCCCGATGAGCGTTTCGATTTCTGACACGGAGACGTTGCGCGCCTTCGCCACCCGTTCAGCCTGATAACGCGCCGCGTGCTCGGTGATATGCGGATCCAGGCCGCCCCCGGACGCTGCGGCGAGTTCGGGCGGCAGAGGCTTTTCAGCGGACGCGTCGTATCGCTCAATCAGTTGTCTGGCGCGCTCCGTCAGATCGCCGCTGGTCGGCGACTTGTTGCTTCCGGCGGCGCTGGTCGCGTCGTAACCGTCTTCGCCCGCAGCCGAGGGCCGCGGCCAGAAGTAGTGCGGCTGCTCGAACTTTTGAGCGATCAACCGGCTGCCGATGATCTTGCCATCGCTATCCGTGATCAGATGGCCGTTGGCGGTATCGGGGGTGGCGATCTGGCCGACGGCCAGGATGATGGCGGTGTAGCCCGCCACGCAAATGAGCATCGTCACAATGACGAGTCGAAGGCTGGAGATGAGTGATTTCATAATTACCTCATGAATTGCAGGTGTTCGGCAATCGGTCCGAGCGCAGCGACCGGGAAAAATGTCAGCGCGCCGATGAAGACGATGGTCGCCCCCAGCATCACGCCGAACGTGCCGTCTTCCACGCCCAGCGTGCCGGACGATTGCGCTGTAGGCTTCTTCGCAGCCAGCGAACCGGCAATCGCCAACGGCAGGATGATCGGAATGAATCGCGCCAGGAGCATGACGATGCCCGTGGCCACGTTCCACGGCACGGTGTTGTCACCCAAGCCCTCGAAACCTGATCCGTTGTTCGCCGACGCGGAACTGAACTCGTAGAGGATTTCGCTGAAGCCGTGCGCTCCGGTGTTGTTCAACGTCTCCTGCCCCCACGGCGTCGCGGCGAAGATGGCCGTTCCGCCGAGAATGAAGAACGCATGCGCGAAGAGCGCGATGACGGCCAGCTTCACTTCGCGCGCCTCGATGCGCCGACTCAAATACTCCGGCGTGCGCCCCACCATCATCCCCGCAACAAACACGGCGAGGACGATGTAGATGAACATGTTGATCATGCCGACGCCTACGCCGCCGAAGGTCGCGTTCAGCCACATGCCGATCATCGGCATGAGGCCGGTCAGGGGATTGAGGCTGTCATGCATTGCCCCCACGGATCCGTTGCTCGTGGAAGTCGTCAACACGCTCCACAGTGGGCCGCTGCCCTGCGGCGCGCCAAAGCGCAGTTCCTTGCCTTCAAGATTGCCAACGTTCTGCTCGATCGGCAGGCCGGTAAACGCCTGCGTCGGCGCCTGCTCAAACCAAACCGAGCCCGCGATTTTCACCAGCAAGAAGACGAGCATTACGCTGAACACGACCGTCGCATGGCGCATCCGCCCGATGATGCGCCCGAACATCCACACGCACGCCATCGGAACCAGGATGATGGAGATCATCGCCAGCGTGTTGGTCCAGGAGGTCGGGTTCTCGAACGGATGCGTGCAGTTCGGGCCGAAGAAACCGCCGCCGTTCGTGCCGAGTTGCTTGATCGCCAGAAACGCCGCGACCGGCCCACGCGCAATCGTCTGCTCGATGCCTTCCAGCGTGGTTGCCTGTGCTGCCCCCGCCAGCGTCATGGGCATTCCGCCCAGAACCATGAGCGTGGCGACAATCAGGGCCAGCGGTAGCAGAACGAGAAACGTGGCGCGCTGCACATCGAGCAAGAAGTTGCCCATGTCCTTGCGTCCGGCCAGGCCGCGCGCCATCGCCGTCAAAGCGGCGATGCCCGTGGCGGCGGAAACGAACTGCAGCCACATCAACGCGAAAAGCTGCGAGAGGTAGCTGTAGGTGGATTCGCCGGAATAGTGTTGCAGGTTGGTGTTCGAGGTAAACGAGGCGGCGGTGTTGAAGATCAGGCTTCCCTCGACGGCTTCCTGTCCGTCCGGATTGAGCGGCAGATGGTGTTGGAGCGCCATGATTGCGAAACTCACGACGAACATGACCACGTTGAAGACCATCATCGAGACCATGTATTGCTTCCAGTTTAGCCGCTCGCCCGTACAGCGTCCGCCAAAGAGATGAAACAGCCGATCGAACTTTCCCGCGACTCCGTTCGACACGTTTGGGTCCATCGCCCATTTCATGTAGCGGCCCAGCGGCCAGGACAGGACGGCCGTGCCCCCAACAATCAGTGCAATCAGAAGAATGGCATTCATAAAGCGTGCGAGTTAATCCCTCCGCTCTGATTCCTCGACGACAGCCGTCAAAGCGAACAGAAGCGCGAAGGTGAAAAGTCCGAAAAGCAAATAGAGAATAGTCATGGGATTTCCTTCAGGTCAGACGAGGTGCAAAGCGGCCAGCACAAGGTCGATCAGTTTGATGCCAAGGAACGGTGCGATGATGCCACCAAGGCCGTAGATCAGCAGATTGCGTCGCAGGATCGCCGCCGCGCCGATGGGCCGGTAGGCAATGCCTCGCAAGGCGAGCGGTATCAGCCCGACGATGATGAGGGCGTTGAAAATCACGGCGCTTAAAATGGCCGACTCCGGCGAATGCAGTCGCATGATGTCCATCGCGGACAGCGGACCGCGCGCGCCTTGGACCGCGTAGAGGCTGGCGAACATCGCCGGCAGAATGGCGAAATACTTCGCCACGTCGTTGGCCAGACTGAACGTCGTCAGCGCGCCGCGCGTCATGATGAGTTGTTTGCCGATTTCGACGACTTCCATGAGCTTCGTCGGATTGCTGTCCAGATCCACCATGTTGCCCGCCTCACGCGCGGCTTGCGTGCCGGTGTTCATCGCCACGCCTACGTCGGCTTGCGCGAGGGCGGGCGCGTCGTTTGTGCCGTCGCCGGTCATCGCGACCAGATGGCCGGCGGCCTGTTCGGAGCGGATGCGCTTGAGTTTGTCTTCGGGTGTGGCCTGCGCCATGAAGTCGTCCACACCTGCCTCGGCGGCAATGGCAGCGGCGGTGCGCGGATTATCACCCGTGATCATCACAGTGCGAATGCCCATCTTGCGCAATTGCGCGAAGCGTTCCTTGATCCCGCCTTTGACCACATCCTTGAGCTGGACAACACCGAGGACATGTTTGCCTTCCACGACCACGAGCGGAGTGCCGCCTTGGTGGGAGATTTCATCCACCGTCTGACCGACCCCGGAGGGAAACGCGCCGCCTTGCTGATCCACATAGGCGCGCATCGCGTCCGCCGCTCCTTTGCGGATGGTCCGTGCCGGATGACCGTCCATCGCCAGAAAATCCACCCCGCTCATGCGCGTTTGCGCCGTGAAGGGAACGAACTTCGCATGTGGCTCGGCGACTTCGCGACCGCGCAGCTTGAACTGTTGCTTCGCCAGCACGACGATGCTGCGGCCCTCCGGTGTTTCGTCCGCCAACGATGCGAGCTGTGCCGCGTCCGCGAGCTTAACCGCCACGACGCCTTGCGCGGGAACGAAAGCCGTCGCCATGCGATTGCCCAGCGTGATCGTTCCCGTCTTGTCCAGGAGCAACACATCCACGTCACCTGCCGCCTCGACCGCGCGTCCGCTGGTCGCCATGACATTGCGCCGAATGAGCCGGTCAATGCCGCTGATGCCAATCGCGCTCAGTAGCGCGCCAATCGTGGTCGGAATCAAACAGACCAGCAGCGCGACCAGCACCGGCATGCTGAACACCGTCCCGGCAAAAAGTCCGAACGGTTTCAAGGTCACTGCGACGAGAAGAAAGATCAGCGTGAGCGCCGAGAGCAGAATGGTGAGCGCGATCTCGTTCGGCGTTTTCTGCCGCTGCGCGCCCTCCACCATCGCGATCATGCGGTCGAGAAATCCGTGGCCTTTCTCGATCGTGACGCGGACGACAATCCGGTCGCTGATCACGCGCGTGCCGCCGGTTACGGCGCTGCGGTCCCCACCGCTTTCACGGATGACCGGAGCGGACTCGCCCGTGATCGCCGCTTCGTCCACGCTGGCGATGCCTTCAATCACTTCGCCGTCCGCGGGAATTACATCGCCCGCTTCGCAAACCACCGTGTCGCCCTTCTGCAACTCCGTCGCCGGGACACGGGCTTCGTTTCCGTCCTTCAGTCGCCGCGCCATCGTTTCTTTCCGAGCCTTGCGCAGCGTGGCGGCCTGTGCCTTGCCGCGCCCTTCCGCCACCGCTTCGGCGAAATTGGCGAACAGAACCGTGAACCACAGCCACACCGCGAGATGCGCCACGAAGCCGCGTTCGCCCGGTGAAGTGAAGATTCCAACGGTCGTCAGGACCGCGCCGACCAGCGTGACGAACATCACCGGATTCCTGACCATCAATCGCGGGTTGAGCTTTTTGAACGCATCCGCAGTCGCCGGACCGACGATGTTCCAGTCAAAGAGAGAAGAAGCTTTGTGAGTCATACGAAATCCTCAGAACTTTTCGGGCCGGATCATGGCCGCGAACAGGTAGAGAAACAGGAGCAATGCGATGATGCCGACAATGATGGTTTCCATGGTCATTTCCGGGTTATTCGTTGGCAGACAGCCGCCTAATGATGGGGCTGACCGCGGATCTGTGTGCCGGTTGGTCGCAGAATGCTCGTCCGTTCATGACCCCAGTTTCCACGACGACGGAAGGGGCGCATAATCAAAAGCTAGGTTGAGTGCATTAAAATGGCGTTAAAATCCATCCGCACCATCAACCCGCCGAAAGTTCTCCAAACGCCATGTTCATGGAGACGGAGGAGGATCAGGAATCGGAGACGACTCGTCCTGATTTGCCAAAGTCAGCATGCGTTCAGTTCGCGGATGTTCATGAACTGCGCCGCCTTCATCCGCGGACTTAGTGGAATGTCGTGAGTGTGATACACCGCGCCTTCTTCGCTTGGTGGCAAATCCTTTCTCGTGATTGGCGGCGTGTTGCCTCCGTCCATCGACAACGTAACGAAAGGCACATCATGAAGAAGTTCATCACACTCGCGCCTGTGACGGTCGGCGTCACGATGTCGGCACGCGCGCAATGGGTCGTTTACGACCCCTGGAGTTTGGCCATTTCCCGGGCGCTGGCGCCGCGAAATCTCAGGCGGCGGCCGTGATGATCATTTGCTCGCGCCTGTTCTCCGAGCCCTTTTCCTCGGCCCACTGCTTGCGCAGGAGATGGATCAAGTCCTGACACGACGGTCGCCTGGCTCGGCGGCGCCATCGGGGCAGCTCCCGATATTCCTGCCCTCGCTTCGGCCCGTAGGCGTTGAGGGCCGCCAGCAGTAGTACGGAAGCCCCGGGGTCAGATCTCTGAATTTGACATTTGCCACCCCCGCCGATTCTCGGGCTCCGATTTGTCAAATTCACAGATCTGACCCCGGGTTCTGCCCTCCGTTCCGTGGGCGTCCCGCCTTTGGGACGGGAGAATCCCACTCGCGAGAATGGCTGGAGCGCGTCCCGGCAGGCCCGCCGCCAAAACCCGTTGAAAACGAGGTGGATTCCGCCGGCGCCACCGCGTGGCATCAGGTGTGCAAGCGCCTCCCGACGCCTTGACGACCATGCGTCAGCGCCACCCTGCCGGGGCGCCAACGAGATGGACCAACCCCGATGAATGATCTCAAGTTCGCCTTCCGCCAGTTGCTGAAGACTCCCGGCTTCACCGCGGTGGCTGTGTTCACTCTGGCGCTCGGTATCGGCGCGACGACCGCCGTGTTCAGTGTCGTGGACTCGGTGCTATTGAAACCGCTGCCATTCGAAGAGCCGGGGAAGTTGGTGCAGGTGTGGGAGGCTCCCGGACCCGGTCAACGGAACTGGGCGTCGCCGGGCGCCTTTCTCGACTGGCGGGAGCACGGCAATGTCTTTGAAGACCTGTCGCTCCTGGACAGCCGGAGGTTGAACCTCACCGGCGAAGGAAGCCCCGAACTGATCAGCGGCGTGGGAATGTCCGCCAGCGGTCTCCGAATTCTTCGGGCACGGCCCTTCCTGGGCCGCGTCTTCGCGCCGGATGAGGACCAGCCGGGCAAGGACCAGGTGGTCGTGCTGAGTCACGGATTCTGGCAGCGCCGCCTGGGTGGCGACGCGTCCGTGGTGGGGCGCACCCTCCAACTCGATGGCCGGAGCCACACGGTGATTGGCGTCCTCGCCCCGATGGTCCTGCCGTGGGGGCCGGCAGATTTCATCGTCCCGATGGCGGTCCGTCCGAATGACAGCAACCAGCGCGGCTCACACTGGCTCCAGGTCTTTGGCCGCTTGAAACCCGGCGAGACCGTGGAACGGGCCGGAACTGAACTGTCGGCGGTGGCCGCCCAGCTCCGTCCCCTGTATCCGGCGTGGAAGCAGGGCTGGGGTGCGACCCTCGTGCCGTTGCATGAACAGATCACGGGCGACTCCAGGCCAACGCTGCTCGTGTTGTTCGGCGCCGTGGGTTGCGTGTTGCTGATTGCCTGCAGCAACGTCGCGAACCTGCTGCTGGCCAGATCGTCAGGACGCCAGAAGGAAATGGCCGTCCGGGCCGCGCTGGGCGCCGGCCGGTGGCGTATCGTGCGGCAGTTGCTGACGGAGAGCGTGCTGTTGTCCCTGACCGGCGCCCTGCTCGGACTGCTGATCGCCTTCTGGGCCGTCGGTGCGATCAAGCACCTGAATGCCGTGAACCTGCCCCGCGCGGGGGAACTGGGCCTGGACCTCCGCGTGCTGGGATTCTCGGTGCTGATCTCCCTCCTCGCCGGGGTGGTGTTCGGTCTGGTGCCCGCCCTTCAGACCTCGCGGATCCATCTGAACGACATGCTCAAGGAGGGCGCACGCACTTCCGGCACCGGTCCACGGAACCGTGTGCGCAGCGGGTTGATCATCGCCGAGGTGGCGCTCTCCCTCGTTCTACTGGTCGGCGCCGGCTTGTTGCTGAACAGCTTCGTTCGTCTCGCCCACGTTCCGCCAGGCATCAATCCACGGAACGTCCTGACGATGCAGGTGACTCTGCCGGAGAAAAGGTATCCGGACGCCGCGGGCCGGACGGATTTTTTTGAGCGGGCGCTGGAACGGATCGGCGCTCTCCCAGGCGTCGAAGCGGCCGGGGTGGTCGGAAGGCGGCCGGTTGGCGGTGGGTCGATGGACACGACTTTCGTGATTGCCGGCCGGTCGGATGCACCGCCGACCGGCCACGGTGTGGACTTTGATTTTTGCACGCCGGACTATTTCCAGGCGGCGGGAATTCCACTGCGCAAGGGCCGGCCTTTTGCGTGGAGCGACAAGGTCGGTTCGCCACGTGTGGTCATCATCAACGAAGCCCTCGCCCGTCAGCATTTCCCGAATCAGGATCCGTTGGGTCAGCGCATCCATCTCGACGTGGCCACGGGCAACATCGACGAAGGCTGGGAGGTTGTCGGCGTCGTCGGCGATGTCCGGCAGCATGCTTTACGAGGTCAAACCGACCGATCCGGCAACGTTTGCCGGCGTATCTCTGGTCCTGCTGGGCGTGGCGATGTTTGCCAGCTGGCTGCCCGCGCGCCGCGCGGCCCGACTGGATCCCATGGAGGCGCTGAGAACGGAGTGAGATGAATATCGAACATCCGACATTGAACACGAAACATCGAAAGGGTGGAGGGACTCCCGCCTCGGGCTTCGACCTTGGACACTCCTTGCTCTGGGTTCGACGCCTGCCCTCCGACGACTGGCGACGGATCACGGAAGACTGCCTGGTACCATGAGCAACATCAGATTTGCCTTCCGAACGCTGCTCAAGAGACCGGGCGGCACGTTGATCATCCTGATCACGCTCAGCCTGGTGATCGGCTCCATGAGTCTCGTCATGGCTGTGCTGCAACATGAGCGCACGGCCTGGATGCCGTTTCCCGATCCGGACCGCGTGGTGCGGTTGTGGAAGGTGACGAAGAACGGTCCCAGCGATCAACTGCATGTGGAGGAGTTCATCGAGGCGGCGGCGGCTCTACGGTCCTTCGAGGTCATCGGGGCGATGGGGAACTACGGTTCCCAGGTGCTGACCGGTGTGGGTGAGCCGAAGACGCTCTCGATTCAACATATCTCACCGTCGGTCCTGGAGGTTGCAGGTGTCGCGCCCGCCCTCGGCCGGGCGTTCACCGCCGACGAGGTCCGGTCCGGCGCCGCGAATCTTCTCCTGATCTCGCATCGTTGCTGGCAGGCGGAGTTCAGTGGCGATCCGGAGATCATCGGGCGGGCGGTCTCCCTGAACGAGAAGCCGGCTACGATCATCGGGGTCATGCCCAAGGGCTACGATCGCAACGGGCTCTTCTACGGACTCGACGGCTGGCTGCCCCGGGATTTCGAAACCGCCGGAAGTGCGGTCGGCTTCATCAAGGTCGTCGGCCGGGGCAGGGCCGGCATATCGTCGGCCCGGCTGAACGCCGAACTGGCCGCCGTCATGTCGCCCCTGGTAAGGAGGCACGCGGAGAACCGTGGCTGGCCCACCCCGGAAGCATCGGTGCTGGCCCTGCGGGCGGACAAGCGGCTGAAAGTGCACTTCGAACCGGAGCAGGTCTTCGGCATCGCGATCCCCGTCTTTGTCCTCGGGATCGCCGCCTTCAACATCGCCAACATCCTGCTCGCCCGCATGCTTTCGCGGCGCCATGAATTCGCCGTCCGCTTCACCCTGGGCGCACGACGATTCCGGATCGTCCGCCAGTTGCTCGGGGAAAGCGTGTTGCTGGCGTTGCTGGGAGGAATCGTCGGCCTCGTGTCGTCGGTGTGGATTGCCCGGCTGACGGCCCGCTACGGGATCGGCGTGGAATTCAGTCCGCTGGTGATCGCAGGAACCTTGCTGTTCGCGGGGCTCGCCGGGCTGGTCGTCGGCTGGTTGCCCGCCTGGCGTTCGACCCGGGGCGAACTGGTGACCGACCTGAAGGAGTCGGGCGGGATCGGCAGCGGTGGAAGCGCTCGCCGGCATCGCTTGCGAAACTTCCTTATGATCGGCCAGGTGGCGATGGCGGCCGCGTTGTGTCTTGGGGCGGGTTTGCTGGTGCGCAGTTATCAGAACAAGAAAAGCTTCCCGCCCGGTTTCGATGTCTCGCGCTTCCTGACGGTCCATTCGTCACTGAATGACCGGATCTACCCGACGCCTGAATCGCGGCAGCTCTATGTGGGGCAGGCGATGGAGCGGATCGCCGGTGTGCCCGGCGTCGGCGAGGTGTCGCTTACTTCGGATCGCGTGTTGATGCGGTATCCGTTTCCGAGCGGATTTCGATTTGAGGGACAGGACAACGGGCAGGAAGGTCAGTGGGTTCGCCTCACCGTCGCCAGTCCGAATCACCTTTCCCATGTCAACGTTCCCATCGTGCGCGGACGTCCGCTGGGGTCGGCGGACCGGCGAGGGTCGCCGCCGGTGCTGCTGGTCAGCGAGTCGTTCGTCAGGAGCTATTCTCCCAATGAGGACCCAATCGGCAGGCGCGTCGGTATTGACGTCGAAGCCGGGCGAAGTTGGCTCGAGATCGTGGGTGTGGTTCCGGACCGCCGGAATCTTGGATACGAGGAACATCTCGGTCCGGAAGCATACCTGAGCGCAGATCAGTTTTTTCCCCATTGGTCCGGCGTGGCATTCGTGGTCGAGTGTCGCGGCGACCCGACAACCCTTCGGCAGCCGATTCGCGAAGCCGTCCAGGCCGGCGATCCCAACGTGCCGGTGACTCATCCCCGATCGGTGCGGGCGGAACTGGACGAAGCCATTGGTCGAAGTCTTCTGGAAACCAGGGCAATCGCTCTGATCGCGATCTTTGGCCTGATCATGGCCATGCTCGGCATCTACGGCGTGGTGTCGTATTCCGTGACGGAACGCACCTACGAACTGGGCGTGAGAATGGCCTTGGGCGCGGATCGCGGTGAGATCCTGAGGCTCGTGGTCCGACAGGGCCTGCGCTATGCGGGAACCGGTCTGGCGATCGGGCTGGTGCTGGGTGGACTGACGACATTGGGCCTCCGGCGAATGTTGTTCGGCATCGGCGTCCTGGATTGGGTTTCCTATGCCGCAGTCTGCGCACTCTTCGTCTTGACCGCCCTGCTGGCCAGCTGGTTTCCCGCACGAAGGGCCTCGAACGTCGAACCCTTGAGGGCGCTGAGGCATGAGTGAAATCCCAGTCCCGAAAACCGAATACCCTCACGTGGATCGTCCGGACGTCGGACCTTGACCCATGAACGACCTCCGATTCGCCCTCCGACAGTTGCTGAAACACCCCGGCTTCACCGCGGTGGCCGTGCTCACGCTGGCGCTCGGCATTGGTGTGAACACCTCGATGTTCAGCGGTCTGCATTCGCTGTTGATGCCCGAGCAGCCGTATCCCGAAGCCGACCGCCTGGTGCGCGTGTTTCGCACGTCGCCCCATTCCCAACGCTGGCCGCATTCCCCGGCCAACTTCCTCGATCAACGCGATCAGAACGCGGTTTTCACCCATCTGGCCGCCACCACCTCGCGTCCCGCCAATCTGTCCGAAGCGGGTCAACCGGCCGAACGCCTGCGCACGGTGCAGGTCACCGCCGACCTGATCCCGATGCTCGGCATCCAGCCGAGGTTCGGTCGTGCCTTCCTCCCGGAGGAAAGCCAGCCCGGCCGCAGCGACGTCGTGCTCCTGAACCACGCCTTCTGGCTGAGGCGGTTCAATGCGGACGCCGGCATTGTCGGCGCCACGATCCGCCTGGATGGCGCGCCCGTCACGGTCGTCGGCGTGATGCCCCCGGAGTTTGCCGACCGCCAGACCTGGGGCAGGGCCGATCTGATCCGGCCGCTGGCGTTCAGTGACGCCGAAAGCGCGGTGCGCGGGAATCATTACCTCGACGTATTCGCCCGCCTGAAGCCCGGCGTCTCGCTGGCCCAGGCCAATGCAGGCCTCGCCACGCTCGCCGCACACCTTCGCGGGGAGCATCCGGACACCAACACGGACAGCGGCCTCCGGGTTGCGCCCCTGGCGACGTCCCGCATGGACCCGCGCGGTCAGATCATGCTCTGGCTGATCATGGGCCTCGCGGGCTTCGTGCTGCTGATCGCCTGCGCGAATCTCGCCAACCTCCAGTTCGCCCGCACCGCGCTGCGTTCGCGGGAACTCGCCATCCGCGGTGCCCTTGGGGCGCCGCGTGGCCGGTTGCTCCGCCAGTTGCTCAAAGAGAATCTCCTCCTCGCCGTGCTCGGCGGTGGGTTCGGCGTGCTGCTGGCCTACGGGACGAATCAATGGCTCGCCCATCGCCTGACCGAGGACGGCCGCCCCTTGCTGCAGCTTGAACTCAACGTCACGGTGCTGGCCTTTGCGTTTCTGGCTTCCACGCTTTCGGGTCTCGCCTTCGGACTCCTGCCCGCCTGGCTGGCCTCCCGCACCGATCTCAACGCCACCTTGAAGCAAGGACCCCGCGACGGGGACGGCGGTACCTCCCGCCACCGGCTTCGCCACGGCCTGATCATCGCGCAGGTCGCGATGGCCCTCATGCTCCTTACGGGAGCGGGTCTGGTGATGAACGGGTTGAGCCGCTTCAGCGCATCCGATCCCGGCTGGCGCATCGACGGCCTTCACGCCGGTTACCTGAATCTCTCGGGCACGGCCTATCCCGACGGCGAGGCCCGACGCCGCTTCGCGGAGCGTCTCCAGGATCAACTCGCCGCCCTGCCCGGAGTGGATCGTGCCGCCCTTGCCAACGCCCTGCCGGTCTCGGGCGCCCGCAGTCACATCGGCCTGTCGATCGAATCCCCGGCCTCTCCCGTGACCGGCACCCTCAGCGCTCTGGCATCCGTGTCGCCCGACTACTTCGCGACACTCGGCATCCGGTTGCTGGACGGACGCGAATTCGCCACGACCGACACCGCTGAACGTTCCGCCGTGGTCATCATCAATGAATCGTTCGCCCGCGCCTTCTGGCCCAATGGGTCGGCTCTGGGACAGCGCATCGGCCAGCCAGACGCCTGGCAGGAAATCGTCGGCGTGGTGGCCGACATCCGGTCCGCCACCGATCCCGGTGAACCCACCACGCGCCTTCAATGCTACCGTCCCCTCGCCCAGGATCCTGCCTCCAGCCTGGCCGTGGCAGTGCGGGGACATGTCACGGGCGAAACACTGCGCCGCGCCGTGGCAGAACTCGATCCCGACCTGCCGCTGAGCGAAGCCGGCTCCGTGCGCGCCCAGGTGGGGCGGTTCTTCGACCAGGCCGCCGTTGCCGGCGGGCTGCTGGCGGCGTTCGCGGGACTCGGATTGCTCCTGGCCGCGTTGGGTACCTACGGCGTGATCGCGGGATACGTCGCGCAACGGACCCGCGAAATTGGCGTGCGCATGGCGCTCGGCGCGCAGATTCGCGATGTGCTTTCCCTCGTGTTGGGAAGGGGGCTGAGATTGACCGCTGCAGGCCTCGTGCTCGGAGGTCTCGGCGCCGTCGCTCTGGCCCGCATCCTGGCGTCGATCACCCCGGGTTTGAAACCGAACGCCCCCGGCGTGGTCGTCCTCGCCAGCGCCCTGCTGCTCGTCGTCGCCTTCACCGCCTCCTGGCTGCCCGCCCGGCGCGCGGCCAGGGTCGATCCAATGGAGGCGCTGCGTTGTGAGTGAGGGGAGGTGTGAGCGGAAGCGCCGGGGTCAGATCTCTGAATTTGACATTTGACTCCCCCGCCGAATTTCGGTCCTCGATTTGTCAAATTCACAGATCTGACCCCGGGTTCTCCCAGGAATGCAGCATGAAGAAGCCTTCCAACATAAGCCGCCGGCTATGTCCTGAGCGTATCTGCATTCTCCATTCTACCTTCTGCCTTTGCCCATGAACGACCTCCGCTTCTCCCTCCGTCAGCTGCTCAAGAACCCGGGCTTCACCGCCGTGGCCGTGTTGTCACTCGCCTTGGGCATCGCGGCCAACACGACCATCTTCAGCTTCGTCAACACGCTGTTGCTCCGGCCGCCGCCGGTCGAGCGGCCGGGTGATCTATGGCAGATCTGGCAACTGCGGCCCAAGGCCGCTTCGGATCTCAAACGCTACGGCAACTGGGGGCCGGCGGAGATCGCCTACCTGCGCCAGCACAACCAGTCGTTCGCGGATCTCGGGGCATTCGAGACCGAGCCTTCGTTCATGAGCTGGAACCTGAACGGCGTCGGCGAACCGGTCCAGGGTCTGGCCGTGTCCGGCAATTTCTTCGATCTGTGCGGCATCCAGCCCGCGCTGGGACGATTCTTCCTGCCGGCGGAGGACCAGACGCCAGGCTCGCATCCGGTGGTCGTGGTCAGCCAGGCCTTCTGGCGAAACCGCCTCGCCGCCGATCCACAGGCCGTAGGCCGCGCGCTGACCATCAACGGGGTCGCGCTGACCGTGATCGGCGTGGCCCCGGACGCGTTTACCGGCACGATGGCCGGCATTAACCCGGACCTTTGGGTGCCATTCATGATGGTCCCGGCGGTGTCGCACAACGCCACGTGGCTCACGCGCACCGATTCGCATTCGGTCATCGGGCTCGGTCGCCTGAAGCCAGGCGTCAACGAAGCGCAGGCAGGGGCCGATCTGACGGCGCTGACGCACCGTTTCCAGGAGGAGATCAAGGGTAGGAAGCCCGAGGACGGTGCGGTGCTGACGCCTTTCCTCATGGTGCCTGTGCCGTTGCGGGGATTTGTCCGCGCGTTCACCGCGACGCTGACAGGCGCGGTGCTGCTCGTGCTGCTCATCGCCTGCGCCAACGCGGCGAACCTGCAGCTCGCGCGCGGCGCGGCGCGGCGGAAGGAGATGGCCGTGCGTTCAGCGCTCGGCGCGGGACGATCCCGGCTCATCCGACAGTTGCTCACCGAGAGCGTGCTGCTGGCCGCGGCGGGAGGCGGGCTGGGTCTGCTGCTGTCGGTCTGGCTGGCGAACCTCATCGTGGGGCTCGTGCCGACGAGCCTGCCGCTCCGTCTTGACATGACGCCCGACTGGCGCGTGCTCACCTTCACCGCGGTGGTCTCGCTCGCCACCGGCATCCTCTTCGGACTGGCTCCGGCCTTCCGCGGCACCCGGCAGGACGTGGCCTCCGCTCTGAAGGACGAGTCGCGCGGCACGGCCGGGCGCCGGTCCCGGCTCGCGAACGCCCTGATCGTCGGCCAGATGGCGCTCTGCCTGGTGCTGCTGCTGGGCGCGACCCTCTGCCTTCGCAGCCTGTTCAAAGCCCGCGCCCTTGATCCGGGCTTCGAGGTGAAGAACCGCGTGACGGCCGGTCTTAACCTGAACGACTTTGGCTATTCGGCGGCGCAGGCGGAGGAGTTCTATGCCCGATTGCTGTCCCGGGTGCAGACGTTGCCAGGTGTGCGGGCGGCGGCCTGGACCCGGCATCTGCCGCTGGGCACCGCGATGAACAATGGCAGCTTCCCGCTGGACGAGCAGGAACCAGGCGCCGCGCGGTCCGGATTCTTCGAGAGATTTGGCGTCGGCCCCGGCTACTTCGCCACCCTTGGAACCTCTCTCCTGCAGGGACGGGAGTTCACCGCGGCCGACCGCGAAGGTGCGCCGCGCGTGGCGATCATCAACGAGGCGGCGGCCACCCGCTTCTGGCCCGGCCAGAATCCGATCGGCCGCCGGCTGTATGTGGGCGACGTGAACGCGGAGAACGTTCGCGAGATTGTCGGCGTGGTGCAGACCGGCCGCTATCGCACGCTGGGCGAAGATCCCAAGCCGGCCTTCTTCGAGTGCTTCCTCCAGGGCGTGCCCCTGCACGCGACCTTGGTGGCCCATGTCCGGGGCGACCCGCGCCCCGTGCTGGCGGCGATCCGTGGCGCGACGCAGGAACTGGATTCCCGGCTGGCGCTGACGACGGCCACGACCCTGGAGCAGCACCTCACGCTGGCCCTCTTCCCGGTGCGGACCTCCGGCATGTTGTTGGGCGTACTGGGGATCGTGGCACTCGTGCTCGCGGTGTCCGGCCTGTTCGGTGTCATCGCCTACTCGGTCTCGCAGCGGACGCGTGAAGTCGGCATCCGCATGGCGCTGGGAGCACGGCGCAGCGACGTGCAGCGGCTTGTGTTGCGACAGGGCATGAGGCTGGCGGGAGCAGGAATCGTTGTTGGTCTGCCCGGCGCTCTGGCCACGACGCAATGGCTGCGCAGCCTGCTCTTCGGCATCAGCCCGACCGATCCACTCACCTTTCTCAGCATCCCGTTGCTTTTGTTGGCCGTTGCGTGGTCAGCCTGCTGGCTGCCCGCACGTCGCGCGGCGCGGGTGGATCCGATGGTGGCGTTGCGGGCCGAATGACACCCCATGGATATCCTTCACAAGATTCAATGCCAGCTCCGCTCGCTCACGCAACGGCAGGCGGTGACCGAGCCAGTCGGGGAGGTTCTCCGCGCACCAGCGGCGGTATTCCTCCAGGCTCTCGAACGAGCGATACCGCGCTTCATCCAGCACCGGCTTCGTCGTGCGGACGAACGCGTAACGGAGGCGCTGCCGCAAGGGTCGGCGCGCGGCGGCCTCGAAGTCAGCCAGCCATTCGGCGGGGATCACCGGTGCCTCGTCCACGGCCCCACCGGTAGGCCTGAACACCGAACACTTTCGTCCCACAGCCATGAACGAACTCCGCTTCGCCTTCCGCCAGTTGCTCAAGAGCCCCGGCTTCACCGCCGCGGCCGTGCTCACGCTCGCGCTCGGGATCGGCGCCAACACCGCTATCTTCAGCGTGGCGAACGCGGTGTTGCTTCGGCCATTGCCCTATCGGGACTCGGGGCAACTGGTTTGGGTGTATCGCCAGAATGCAACACTGGGCTACAACCGGATCGTCGTCACGCCGGGGCGATTCTGGAATCTGCAGGAACGGAATACCTGCTTCTCACAGATGGCATTGCTCCAGCCAACCGACTTCACCTTGGTTGGGGACGAAAACCCGCGCCAACTCCGAGGTCTGTGCGTATCACCAAATCTGACGCAAGTCCTCGGGGTGAAACCAGTCCTCGGCCGCGGATTCCAATCCGAGGAAGGCGAGGACGGGAACCATCGCGTGGTGCTGCTGAGCTTTGCGCTTTGGCAGAGCCGGTTCGGTGGCGATCCAAACGTCATCGGAAGATCGATTCGGAGCGATACGGACACCTTCACGGTCGTAGGAGTTCTCCCGCAAGATCTCCATTTCCCGCTCGGCACGCTGGCGGGAGCGGCAACGACGCTGAAGCAACCCGCTGAGATCTGGACCCCGGCCGTCTGGACGCCGGACCAGAAAGCGGGCAAGGACGGTGACGGTGCCGGCCATGTGCTGGCCCGATTGAAACCCGATGCCACCGTCGAACAGGCCGACGCAGAAGTTCGAATCATCAATGAGCAATATGACGGAGAGCAGAGGCGGACCGACTGGACGGTCCGAGCAGAGCTGCTAGAAGAACAGATCGCTGGACACGCTCGACCGTTGATCTTCTTGCTATTGGCGGCGGCCGGCCTGGTTCTGCTGATTGCGTGCGTCAATGTGGCCAATCTCTTTCTGATGCGCGGTTCTGCCCGGCACAAAGAGATGGCAATCCGGGCCGCCCTGGGCGCCAGCCGGTTTCAAATTCTCCGGCAACTATGGAGCGAGAGCCTTCTATTCAGTTTGATTGGAGGCGGTTGCGGTATGTTACTGGCATTTTGGGGTGTCCGAGCATTGATTTTGTTGCTTCCGGCCGATCTCCCGCGCCTGGGCGAAACTCAAATTGATCCGGCGGTCCTGTGTTTTGCAGGAGCCCTTTCTATTCTCGCCGGACTCTTGTTTGGCTCCGCTCCCGCCCTTCAGGCGACGCGTGTCGGATTGAATGAAGCGTTCAAAGAGAACAGCCGTGGACTGACCACCACGCTTCGCAGTCACCGGCTGCGGAACGGTCTGGTCGTTTCGGAAATCGCGTTGTCTCTGATGCTGCTGGCAGGTGCGGGACTCATGGTGCGGAGCTTTGCTCAGCTCAATCGGGTTCAGCCTGGCTTCGATCCTGAGAATGTCCTGGCGGTGGGCCTGGTCTTTTCACCGGCCCGCTATCCCGGACCGGCGGCGCGCGAAGCGCGGCAAGCTTTCACCTCGCAACTCATCGAGCGGCTCGAAGCCCTGCCGGGGGTGCGCTCCGCCGCGGCCTGCATGGGAGTCCCACTGGCAGGCGGACGTATCTTTTCGAATCTTCCCCTCTTGCTGGAAGGGCAGCCTGTTCCTGCGCCCGGCAGCGAACAGTTCGTCCGGTGGCGCGGGGTGAGTCCGGGCTATTTCAGCACGACGGGGATTCCGCTGCTCAAAGGACGCGACTTTAACGACCAAGACAAGCCGATGGTGGCTGCAATCGTGAGCGAAGGCTTCGTCCGGAAGTATTTCGACGGGCGCGAGCCCATCGGACTCAAGTGCAACCTGGGCGAAATCATTGGAGTGGTCGGAGATTGTCTCGACTTGAGCCTAGATTTGCCGGCCGAACCGCGGATTTATCTTCCCGTTTACGATTTTTCCACCCAGGCGATTCTTGTGCGCAGCACGGGCGATCCTCGTGCACTGGCTTCCGCTGTCGAGGCAACGGTGCTGGCTTTGGACAAATTCCAACCGGTGCAAAGTGTTCAACCTTTGGAACAGGTCCTCTCTGAATCCATCTCGCAGCGCCGGAGCCAAATGGTGCTCCTTGGGCTTCTGGCCAGCGCCGCGCTCGCTCTGGCTGCCGTCGGAATTTACGGAGTCATGGCTTCTCTTGTCATCGAGAGAACGCATGAGATTGGCATTCGAATGGCCCTGGGCGCGCGGGCCAGCGATGTTTTTCGGCTCGTCGTGCGAAATGGCATGTCACTCGCGATGATCGGCGGTGTGGCGGGGCTTATCGGAACGCTCGCGCTGACGCCGGTGTTGCGCAGTTTTCTCTTCGGAGTCAATCCGATGGATCCGTTGACGTTGATCGCCGGGGCACTCCTGCTCACATTGGTCGCTTTGCTGGCCTGTTGGCTGCCTGCTCGCCGGGCTGCAATAGTCGATCCAATGGTCGCTCTGCGACGTGAATGAACCGAGCAACCCGTTTTCCGCTTCAAGCTTTCAGACAGGAAGCCGCCGGCCGCGAGCCGTCGGAAAACTTGCGACCGCATCTGCTGAACACTGACCACTTGAGACCGAAAGCCTACGCAATGAATGATCTCAAATTCGCCCTCCGCCAGTTGCTCAAGAACCCCGGCTTCACCGCCGTGGCCGTGCTCACCCTCGCGCTCGGCATCGGCGCCAACACCGCCATCTTCAGCGTCGTCCACGGGGTGCTGCTGGCTCCGTTGCCGTTCCCCGCGCCGGAGCGGCTGGTCCGCATCCATGAAACCGTGCCAGCCCGAGGCGCGGACGGTGTTCCTGTCTCTCCGCCAACATTCCTCGACTGGAGGAACCAGAGCTCGACCTTCGAGTCACTCTCGGCGATGACCTACATGGGCTACAACCTCACCGGCCAAGGCGAGGCCCGCCGTCTCAATGCCGCCAGAGTATCCGCGAATTTCTTCCAGCTGCTCGGGGTGAATCCGGTCAACGGGCGGGCGTTCGCCCCGGAGGAGGAAACCGTGGGCCGGCACAGGGTGGCGATTGTAAGCCGGGCCATGTGGCAGGGCACATTCGGGGGCGATCCGGCCGTCGTTGGCCGCATCATCCAGCTCGACGGCGAAGGGTATGAGGTCGTGGGCGTCGTTCCGGACCGAATCGGGATACCGTCTTCGAAGACAGAGTTATGGACGCCCGCCGCTTTCAGCGCGGAAGAACTCGCCGACCGTGGATCGCGCTACCTGCAGGTGATCGGGCGGCTGAAGCAGGGCGTATCCCACCAGGAGGCCGCCTCTGAGATGCAGACCATCTCGGCCCGCCTCGCCGGGGAACACGAGGAGTCCAAGGACTTCTCGAGCAGCCTGATCGGTCTCCACGAGGAGACAGTTGGCACGACGCGGCGGCCCCTCCTGGTGCTGCTTGGTGCCGTGGCGTGCGTGCTTCTGATCGCCTGCGCGAACGTCGCCAATCTTCTCCTGGCCCGTGCGACTGCGCGCAGCCGGGAGTTTGCGCTGCGGACTTCGCTGGGAGCCGGCCGCGTCCGGATTCTCCGGCAACTTGTGACGGAGGGATTGCTGTTGAGTCTGGTCGCCGGCGGGCTGGGACTCCTGCTGGGGCGTTGGGGTGTCACGGCCATTGTGGCGCTCGCCCCATCGGATCTACCGCGCATGGCCGGGATCTCGATGAATTCCACCGTGTTGGCATTCTCGCTGGTGATCGCGGTCGGAACGGGCCTGGTCTGCGGCATGGCCCCGGCGATCTCTGCCTGGCGAACAGATTTGAACGAAGTGCTGAAAGAGCACGGGCGTGGCCTGACCGAGGGCTTCCGGCGGAACCGGATCCGTAGCGCCCTCGTGGTCGGCGAGATCGCCCTGTCACTGGTCCTGCTTGCGGGGGCCGGCCTGCTTCTCCGCAGCTTCGCAATGTTGTACGATGTTGATCCGGGTTTCCAGCCATCGAACCTGCTCACGGCCAACCTGGCCCTTCCGGAAAGGAAGTATCCCACCGCGGCCATCCAGGCTGCGACCTTTCAGCGGATTGTGGCGGAGGCGTCGGCCCTGCCTGGAGTCAGATCAGCCTCAGCCGTTTTCGGTCTGCCCTACGGCGGCATGATTTCGAAGTCGTCACTGTCCATCGAAGGCAGGCCGCCACCGAAGGCGAACGAGCCGAACATCGCCTCGTATCGGCAGGTGACGCCGGGTTACTTCAAAACCATCGGCGCCACCCTGTTGCGCGGACGGGATTTCGATGCGCGCGACACGGCGAACGCGCCCCGGACCGTCCTGGTCAACGAGTCCTTCACCCGCGCGTTCTTTCCGGGATTGAGGGGCGACGAGGTGATCGGCCAGCGCATCGACTGCGCGAATGACCTCTGGGAGATCATTGGGATCGTGCGCGACTTCCGGGACTCGAACCTGGCTGAGCCTGCCGAGCCGCAGATGTTCCTGCCGATCGACCAAAGCTGCTGGGGATTGATGTCGCTGGTCGTCCGGACCGATGGCGACCCCGCCATTCTGAGTGAATCTCTCCGGCAGACCGTTGCCCGGATCGACCCGGAACTGCCGCTCGAGAACATCCGCCCCATGGCGACTCTGCTCGACGGCACCCTGGCCGAACGTCGCCTCCAAACCGGTTTGCTGGCCGCGTTTGCCGTCCTGGCCCTCGTTCTATCCGCTGTCGGCATCCATGGAGTGATGGCCTGTTCCGTTTCCCAAAGGATCCAGGAGATCGGCATCCGCATGGCCTTGGGCGCCCAACTGGGGGATGTGATCCGGATGGTTCTTCGGCAAGGGGCCGTCCTGACCGGACTCGGCGTTGCGTTCGGATTGGCGGGCGGGCTCGCCCTGGCCCGCCTGCTTGCCGGACTGCTCTACGAAATCCGGCCGCACGACCCGCCGACATTCGGATTCGTCTCCGCCGTCCTCATCGTCGTCGCGCTGATGGCCTGCTGGATTCCCGCCCACCGCGCTTCAAGGGTGAATCCGATGGTCGCTCTGCGAAGTGAATGAACTCAATGGAATGAAAAGATGAACCGTTGAAGAGCGATGCACCGGCACACCCTCTTCAACCCTTCACCCTTTACCAACTGTCCCCATGACCGACCTCAAGTTCGCCCTCCGCCAGTTGCTGAAGAACCCCGGCTTCACCACGGTGGCCGTGCTCACGCTCGCCCTCGGGATCGGGGCGAATACCGCCATCTTCAGCGTGGTCCATGCCGTCCTGCTCCGGCCGCTGCCCTATCCCGACCCCGACCAATTGGTGCAGTTGCGATCCGATTGGTCCGGCGAACCCGGCACCTCCATCAGCGGTGCCGCATTCCTCGAGATTCATGCCCGGAGTCAGTCCCTGGCGCGCAGCGCCGCCTATGAAGGCGGCGACATGACCCTCACCAGGAGCGGTTCGGCGGAACGGGTCATGGCCGGTGCCGTGACGGCGGACTTCTTTCCACTGCTCGGCGTCCATCCGGCATTGGGACGGAACTTCACCTCGGAGGAGGACACGCCCGGGGGTCCCAAGTCGGTCATTCTCGGACATGGCCTCTGGCATTCCCGGTTCGGCGGTGCCGCGGACATCCTGGGCCGTACCATCACCTTGAACCAGGAGAGATATACCGTCGTGGGCGTTCTTCCGGCGCGCTTTCGCCATCCCGAGCCCTTTCAGCTTTGGATCCCGATGGCTCTGAGTGAGACAGGGGGAACCTTCGTAAAGCACGGCGAAGGGATCATGCTTCTCAAAGCCATCGCCCGGTTGAAGCCCGGCGTGACGCTTCAACAGGCGCAGGCCGAGTTGCAGACCCTTGCGCAGCGCCCTCAGCCGGGTGGCCCGTCCGTGACTTCAACCGGCCAGGGCGGCGGCGGCGGCATCCTGACATGGGTCAGCCTGCACGAACAGGTCGTCGGCGGCGTGAAGGGCGCACTGCTGGTGTTGCTGGGCGCCGTCGGCTTTGTGCTCCTCATCGCCTGTGCGAATGTCGCCAACCTCCAACTCGCGCGGGCGGCCGCCCGGCAACGCGAGATGGCCGTCCGGGCCGCGCTGGGCGCCGGACGCTGGCGGATCGCCCGTGAACTTCTCACCCAGAGCGTGCTGCTTTCTCTGATCGGCGGCGGCTTGGGATTGTTCCTGGCGTACTGGGGCGTCCACCTGCTAGGGCAATGGGGCGGCGCGACCCTGCCGGCGATGGAGGGGATTCGCATCGATGCGTGGGTGCTGGCGTTCACCCTCGGCGTGTCGGTGATCACGGGCGTGGCATTCGGACTCGCGCCGGCGGTTCAAGCCTGGCGCACGGACGTGAATGCCGCGCTCAAGGTATCGGGCCGCGGGGATGCCGGCGGGCATCGCAACCGGTTTCGCCATCTCCTGGTCGTGTCTGAGGTGGCGCTGGCGCTGGTGCTGCTCGTCGGCGCCGGGCTGTTGATCAAGAGCTTCGCGCGACTGACCGAGGTGAATCCCGGCTTCCGCACCGAAGGGGTGTTGACGTTTCAGGCAACCCTGACCGAGGGAACGCCCCAGGCCCGGAGAATCCACTTCGTGGGACAGGTCGTCGAGCGGTTGAAGGCTCTGCCCGGTGTTCAGTCGGCCGCCGCGACCGATTCGCTTCCGCTCACTCCCTTCGAGCGCATCACCCTGGTGGAGATCGAGGGCCGGCCACCGATCGACTTCAACAGGCTGAGAAGGGGCGAACTGAATGTGAGGCCGGCCTCGCGCCCCACAGTCACCCCCGACTACTTCCATGCGATGGGGATTCCGGTGAAGAGCGGAAGGGCATTCTTGCCTCAGGACGCCCGTCCCGCCTCGGGCGTGGTGATCGTCAACGAGACGTTCGAGAAGCATCACTTCCCCGGCGAAAGCGCGGTCGGCAAACGCATCCATCTCCTGGGGTCGGGTGAGCTGCCGTGGCTCACCGTGGTGGGAGTTGTCAGCGACGTGCGGCAGGGTGGCCTTGCGGGAGACGTCATGCCGGAAGTGTACAGCCCCGAGTTGGAGGAAGTGGGGGACGCCCTGAGCTTCGTCGTCCGCGTCGCCGGGGATCCGGCCACCCTGATCCCTTCCGTCCGGGGCGTGGTGGCGGAGGTGGACCCGACCCAGGCGCTCCACAACGTGATGTCGATGGAGCAGCGGCTGGCGGATACCACGACTTCGCGTCGCCTGAACACGGTCCTGCTGGGCAGCTTTGCGGCGGTGGCGCTGCTGCTCACCGTGGTCGGCATCTACGGCGTGATGTCGTATTCGGTCACGCAACGTCGGCGCGAGATCGGCGTGCGGATGGCCCTGGGCGCGCAACAGAGTGCGGTGCTGGGAATGATCCTCCATGGCGGGCTTCGGCTCACGCTGCTGGGCGTTGCCATCGGGCTGGCCGGGGCCCTGGCCCTGACGCGTTACCTCTCGAGCCAGCTTTACGCCGTCGGGGCCACCGATCCCTTCACCTTTCTGGGCGTCGCGGTGGCGCTTACGAGCGTCGCCTTGGTCGCCTGCTGGCTTCCGGCCCGGCGCGCGGCGCGGGTCAATCCGATCGTGGCGCTGCGGGCGGAATAGCGGAACATCGACGATACCGACTGGCGTCCGCCGCTGGCTTCAACGGAGGGTGCTCCTTGTCAGGCGCTGGGCCACACGAACAAGCCCGAACACCATTCGCGCTGGCATCGGCGCCGCACTTCGCGCAGGCCCAGGGCAAGGAACCGGTCGGCCACGGACTCGAATTCCCCGGCCAGGATTCCGGCCAGAACCAGGTGCGCCCCGGGGGCGAGTTGCGCCACCAGCAGCTCCGCGTGCTCCAGCAGGAGGTTGGCGGTGAGATTGGCGCACACGACTTCATAGCGACGCCGGGGCCGGGGAGCGAGCCGCCGGACATCGAGCCGGCGCAACCGGATTCGGTCGGCCACTCCGTTGGCCGCGGCATTCCGGCGCGCGATCTCCACCGCCTCGCCATCGAAATCGAAGGCGTCCACCGGCGCATAGCCGAGCCGGGCGGCCGCGATGGCGAGGATGCCCGAGCCCGTTCCCACATCGAGCAGCGCGCCCGGCTCCCGACGCGGCCGGCCGCGCACCACCTCCCGCAGGCAGAAGGCCGTGGTCGGATGCTGTCCGGTGCCGAACGAAAGTCCCGGATCCAACACCACCTCGACCTGCCCGGCGGCAGGACGGGCCCGACTCCAGCTCGGCCGCACCAGGAGCCGGCCCTGGATCGAGAGCGGCGGGAAATGGCGCTTCCAGGATTCGCGCCAGTCGGCGTCCGCCACGCGTCGCCAGCGGACGGTCGCGGGGCCCGGCTCGAGACCGAATTCCCTCAGAGCCCCCAGAGCCAGCCGCGTTTCCCGTCGCCGGACGGGTGTCCACCATCCGGGGTCCTCGATGTAGGCCGTCACGGTGCTCAATCCGGTGACCCGGCTGTGGCTGGTGATGGGCGACCGATCGGTGTAATGGGCCAGCCATTCGGCAACGGCCTCGTCCGCTTCAGGGGCCACGGTGATGGCGAGGGCCCAGAGGCGGGCCGGCCGGGTCGTTTTCGGCGTGCGGGACATGCGGCAGGGAGGATGGGGTGGAACGACGACGGGAAGAGGTTGGGTTCGGAGGGTACGGGTTCGGAAGGTTCGGCAGACGCCGATGGGGGCTCAGGACAGTGTCGCGAAACACGGCATTCCCACGCCTGCAAGAGCCAGCACCGGATCGCGCCGTTCAGGGTTCCGCAGGGGCTGATTCGGTCCTGGGTACGGTGATCTCGACCGTGACGGGCGTGCCCACTCCGGGAACCTGGCCGGGGTCGGGAACGTGGATTTCGTCGTCATCCCGGGAAGGATGGGGATTGTTGACGATGGCGACCGGGTCGCGGATGAGAGAGATCAGGGAACCCTCGAAATGGGCGGCGAATCCCTCGGCACTGATCATCGAGCCGTTGAAAAGCCATGGGCCGGGCGCAAGGGCTCCGGTAATGGCGCCATGAGGCCCCTCCGTGAGGCGGATCAGGTCCGGAAGGGCGCGTTCAACGCGGCGACCGTTCTCCTCCCAGACGACTCGGAGGGCGACCCTGGAGGCTGCCGGCTGCCGGTCGGACGGGAGATCAAGGCCGTTGGTTCCCACCGGACGGGCGTTGAGCAGAAGGAGGGCGGACTGCACATCCATGGGCTTGGCCTCCGTGAAGAGAAGGCTCTCATGGACCTTCCCGTAATCCGTGACCACCGCGTACTCCAGGATGCCGTTGGTCATGTTGACATACGCGGGGAACGACGCCGTCCGCGCCCCTGCATCGACCCGGACGAGGCCGAAGCGGATGCCTTCGGGACCGACGGTGAGACACGACGCGTCGGGAGTGGCGGCGGCGGCAAGGATCAGCCCGAGAGTGGCGGCGGCGGTCAGGCGCGACGCGCGACGACGAAGGCGTTGAACATGATCCATTTCAGGGGCGTGAGATTGAGCAGCCATTCCAAGGGGCGGGGAACATACCGGTCGGTGCACTCGACGCGTTCGATGGTGCAGCCGTAGCGTTCGAGAAAGAAGGCGATCTCCAGGGGATTGGTGGCCACGATGGCGTCGTCGTCGGGCTGAAACGGCTGGCGCAGGATGGGCAGCATCCGCTCGAACCGCACGGCGTGCGGTGCGGCGCGGAGGCGTTGCCGACGGGCCAGCAGCATGCGGAGATTACCGAACTTCCGGGCGAGACCCCGCATTCGCGGATGGTACCCGGGGCCCAGGACACGAAGAAAGTTGGGACTGCTGACGACCAGGCGCGCGGCCGGCTCGGCCACGCGGACCAGCTCCGCAAGGAACGCTTCGGGTTCATCCACATGCTCGAGGACGTTGAGGGTCCCGACCGCCGCAAAATGGGCATCCGGATACGGAAGACGGCGTCCGTCATAGGCCTCGACGTGCGGACAAACCCGCCGCGCGCGGGCCACGCTGGGTTCGGACACCTCGACCCCGTAGGCCTCGAAGCCGTCGGCAGCGAGTCGTCCGATCACCTGTCCCGCACCGCACCCGACATCCAGCACGCGCGCGCCAGGGCGGTCCGGGCGCAGGGCGTCCGTGTACTTGGCGTAGAAGGCCGCGTCCCAATTGGCGAGGAACTCGGCGTACGCCTCGTTGTGGCGATAGTAGGTTTCCTGGTGACTCAACCCCGCAAGAATGGGCTACGACCCGCAGGCCGCCCAGCCGGGAATCGGGAATGCAACCCCAAGCGCAAGATACTAAGCCTGACATTATATTATTGACCTTGCCTCATAATAAGCCCGGCATACTGATGTTGACGGTTCCGGCCCGCGACGATCACCACGGCGGAGTGGGGCTTCCGTTTGGCGTTCTTCCTGGAGGTGCCCGGTTGGAACGGGATCGCGGCGTTATCAACTAAGTGCCTGCCTTTGTATTATTCCTGTTCTAGTGCGGCGTCATGAATTAAATGCCTGACCTTGTATTTGGCGTTCTCTCCATCCCACCCCCCGTCCCCTTCCCTCGCTGCGGAATGCTCTCCCGCGGGTGGACGGCGACTGGGGAGTGCGGCCAGGGAGTGCGGCCAGGGAGTGCGGCCAGGGGGGGCGGCCAGGGGGGGCGGGCTTGTGGGAGGATCCACCGTCGCCATCCGATTATGTTTCTGCCCGGGATCGAGACGGCCCGGCCCGAGAGTGGGTCAACAAGTATTTGGCCGACGTGATTTTGGCCGACGGGTCGAGGAGCAACACTTCCGAGGATCCCCGTGCCCATCCATCGCCCCTGTGTTCTGGACACGACTTCTGCGGCCCGCTTGGGTTGGCCGCGATGCAATCCCGATTCGCCCTTCGTATGGGACCGGCACTGGCCGCGCTGGTCGCACTCCTCGGCTCCTGCTCAACCGGGCCAAACTCCGGTCCCGCCCAACCCATCAGCCTCTTCAACGGACGGGATCTCCAAGGGTGGACCGCCGTCACTGGAGATCCCGCCGTCCGCGGCGATGCCGTCTGGACCCTCCGCGACGGGATCCTCGTCTGTCGCGGTGAACCCATCGGGTATCTCCAAACCGACCGCAACTTCACCAACTTCCGCATGGAGGCGGAATACCGGTGGGCTCCTGGCACGCCCCCCGGAAACAGCGGTCTCTTCTCGCGACTCGACGGCGACCCCAGGCCACTCCCCCGCTGCGTCGAAGTCCAGTTGATGCACGGCAACGCCGGCGATGTGCTGGGGCTGCAAGGACGTCGCATCGCCCCGGATCAACCCCGCCATTTCCACGTGGCCGCACATCCTCTCGCCGGAGACATTGACGGCGTCCGCAAGACCACCGACGCCGAAGCGCCGCCCGGCTCGTGGAACCGCGTCGAGATCCTTGCTGAGGGTCCCAACTACACGGTCTGGATCAATGGTGTCGAGGTGAACCGGGTCACCGGTGTCGAAGTGCTCTCAGGACCCGTTGCCCTCCAATCCGAAGGCGGTGAAATCCACTTCCGCCATCTCCACATCACGCCGCTCCCCTAGACGACGAAGCTCTTGCCCGAAAAGATCAACCCTGCGCCCCCGAACTTACGGCATGGCTGCGGCCAAGGAGGCCGGCCGATGGCTGCGCGTTGGGAACGATCGGGAAGCCAGTCCATGGGTCTGGCGTCACCCGGGAAACGGCCCCTCGGCACGGGCGCCCGTCGGAGACTCGGCACTCGGACCGTACCCTCCAGCCCCTCATTGACCCTGCATTGACCCTGCACCGCGGACCGCCGGACGCTCGCCCTGCCATGCGACATTCTCCGGGAACGGGTCAACGCGGCCTCCTCGGCATCGATGCCGGAGGAACCAAGACTGCGGCGGTGTGGCTGGACGCTGACGGCACCTCCGCACCGCCAAGGGCCTTCGGGCCGGCCAACCTTCAGGCCATCTCCGAGGCCGCGCTGATCCGGCTGCTCAGAGACATCGCCGCCGTCCACCCGCCGCCCCGCGCCGTCGGCATCGGCATGGCCGGCACCCGCACCAGCGCCGACCGCGAGCGCCTTCGTCGGGCCGCGCATCGGGCCTGGCCCGGCGTCCCCTGCCTTGCCACCGACGACCTCGAACCCGCCCTCGCCGCCGCTGACATGGACGCCCCGCCCAATCGGCTCTGCCTGCCCCGCGTCCTCGTCCTTGCCGGCACCGGTTCCTGCTGTCTCGGACGCACCCCCTCGGGTGACTCCGCCAAGGCCGGCGGCTGGGGACCCATGCTCGGCGACCAGGGCAGCGCCTACGCCCTTGCCCTCGACGCCCTCCGTTCCCTCGTCCGACACGCCGAACTCAACGGCCGCTGGGGCCAGTTGGGCCCCCACCTCCTCGCCACCCTGCACCTCAACGAACCCGATGCCCTCATCCCCTGGATCCGCGACGCCTCCCGCGCCCAGGTCGCCGCACTGGCCCCGGCAATCCTACACGCCGCCGTCCGACGCGATCCGGTCGTCCGCGCCGTCATCGAACGCGCCGCCCGCGACCTGGCCGACACCGCCCTCGCCTGTGCCCGGCGCCTGGTCGGTCGCCCCGCCCCTGTCCGCTTCGTCCTCGCGGGCGGACTGCTGCGTCATCCATCGTCCCTCACCCGACGCCTGACCGCCCTGCTCCGCTCCGACTGGCCGGGCGCCCTCATCGAATCCCTTCGCCGTTCCGCTGCGGAAGGCGCCGCCGCCCTCGCCGCCCAACTCCCTCCCCTTGAGACCGTCGCCAGCATGCCATCCCCAGGCACGCCGCGGTTCGATGCCTCCCAGCCCGTTCCGCCTGACACCTGCCACCTTCTCCCCGTCGCTCTCCAACCGTCCCCCACCGAAGCCTGCCATCCCGAGTCCACCCACCTCGACCGGATGCCGCTGTCCCAAGCCATCGAACGGATGCTTGCCGACGATGCCCGTATCCCTTCCTCGCTCCTCGCGAGGCGACCCGCCATCGAACGCGCCATTCGACTCATCGTCCGCGCCTTCCGGCAGGGAGGACGCCTCCTCTACGTTGGCGCCGGCACGAGCGGCCGTCTCGGCGTCCTCGACGCCAGTGAATGCCCTCCCACCTTCGGCACCCCGCCCGAACAGGTGCAGGCCATCATCGCCGGAGGACCCGACGCCGTCTTCCGGTCTCGCGAAGGCGCCGAAGACGATCTCCCTGCCGGTGCCCGTGCCCTTGCCCATCGGGACGTCGGCCCCCGCGACGTCGTCGTCGGCATCGCCGCCAGCGGACGCACCCCTTTTGTCTGGGGTGCCCTGCATGAAGCCCGGCGCCGGGGCGCTCCCACGGTCCTGATCTGCTTCCAACCCCACCTGCGGTTCCGTCCCGGCACCCGTCCCACCGTCGTCATCGATCCCAGTGTCGGTCCGGAATTCCTCACCGGCTCCACCCGCCTCAAGGCCGGCACCGCCACCAAACTCCTCCTCAACCTCTTCACGACCCTTGCCATGGCCCGCATGGGCAAGGTCTGCGGCAACTGGATGATCGATCTGCGTCCCTCGAACCGGAAGCTCCGCGATCGCGCCGTTCGAATCGCCTGCGCCCTCACCGACGCCACCGAACCCGCCGCCCGCGCCGCCCTGGCCGCCGCCCGCTGGAACCTTCCCCGCGCCATCGCCCGTCTTGCCCCGACCCGCTCCCACCGATCGTGAAACACGTGTCCCAAGACGCGACGTCGGGAGTGGCCGGAAAGACAACGACCCGCCGGGCATCCACGTCTCTGGCCAGGTCCTGCACGCCTTGGATCTCCGTGACCGACCGCCGATTCTCCCTGTAGCCGTTCCCAAATTCGCCGTTCTGAGGGATGTTGCCCGGCATCAGGCCCGCCCAGGCCAGGCCCCAAGACCGCCATGAGCCCTCCTTCCGAACCCAGGCCGCCCCTCCAGAATCCCTCGTCCTCCCCAACCACCACGCCTCGTTCGCCCCTGGCCGTCACGCTCGGGCTCGCGGTCGTCCTGCGCCTCGCCCTCTCCCTCCCCCTCGCTGCCGTCGCGGCCACCTCCGAATCCTGGGACCTCAGTCATCCGCACGTCCCGGATCGGCTCATCGTCGTGCCCCGGGCCGACCTTCCCCCCGGCGCCTTCGATCAGTGGTGCCGCACCCACGGCGCCGAGGTCCTCCGCCGCCACCCCGCCCTCGGCGACCTCCATGTGGTCCGCAAACCGGCGGGCAGCCGCCTCGACGACATCCTCCGCCGCCTCGAACGGGACCGCCTCGTCGAATTCGCGGAACCCGACTACCTCATCCGCACCACCCGCGATCCCAACGATCCGGATTTCCTGTCCGGCCGGGCCTGGAGTCTGCACGACCGGTTCCCCCCGGATCCCACCCGCCCCGCCGACATCCGCGCCCCGCAGGCCTGGGACGTCCGCACCGACGCCGGAGACGTCATCGTGGCGGTGATCGATTCCGGGATCCGCCTCACCCACGAAGACCTCGCCGCCAACCTCTGGGTCAATCCCGGCGAGATCGCCGGCAACGGCCGCGATGACGACCGCAACGGGTACATCGATGACGTCCATGGCATCAACGGCATCAATGGCTCCGGCGATCCGACCGACACCCAGGGTCACGGCACCCACGTTGCCGGCATCATCGGGGCCGTCGGCAACAACGGCATCGGCACCGCCGGGGTCGCCTGGCGGGTCCGGTTGATGGCCCTCAAGTTCATCGGCGACGACGGACAGGGAGCCACCTCGGACGCCGTCCGCTGCCTCGACTACGCGCGTCTCCACGGCGCCCGCATCGTCAACGCCAGTTGGGGAAGCACCGCCCGGTCCCAGTCCCTGCGCCGCGCCATCGACCGGGCCCGCGCCGCCGGCATGATCCTCGTCGCCGCCGCCGGCAACGAATCGGCCGACCTCGACCGCAACCCGCTGTATCCCGCCGCCTTCGATGCCGCGAACGTCGTGGCCGTCGCCTCCTCCACCCGCTCGGGCGGCCTCGCCGCCAGTTCGAGCTATGGACTCCGCTCCGTGGATCTCGCCGCCCCCGGCGAACTCATCCATTCGACCTGGAGCGCCAGTGACGCATCCTACCGCCTCGCCAGCGGCGCCTCGATGGCCGCCCCCCACGTCGCCGGCACGCTCGCCCTGCTCGCCGCGGAATGCCCCACCTGCTCCTACTCCGAACTCATCGAAGGGGTCCTCGACACCGTCGATCGCCATCCCTCGCTCGAGGGCAAGGTCCGCACCGGCGGGCGCCTGAACGCCGCTCGCGCCCTGGAACGTCACCGGATCACCGCCGTCACGCCCCCAACCCTCCAGATCAATGGGCCCGAACCCGGCCCCGTCGTCACCCTCGAACTCACCGGCTCACCCGGTGCCCGCTATCGCATCGAGTCGTCCACGGACCTGAATTCCTGGAGCCTTTCGGACCGCGTGACGTTGGGGCCGGACGGCCGGCACACCACCCGGATCGAGGCCGTCCACGCCGGGCCCTCCTTCTTCCGTGCCCGAATCGATCCGGATTGAACTTGACGTCAGGGGAGGGGTTTGTGGTGCAAACGGGGACGCCGGGATCGCAACCCGGCGGGTCGGTGCGGCGTTCGCTCCGCCAGCACCCCCAAACACGGGCTCGACAGGGTGACGTACCGCACCGTCCCTCCGGGCTTCCATCATCGACAAGCACGTTGAACTACCCACCGAACCGGAAACCGCCTCACCCCGGACTGCCTCCCGGACGCCTGGCCTTCTCGCGTCGCGGCTTCCTCGGGCGCCTCGCCTTCGCCGTCGCCGCGGCGATTCATCTTCCCGGCGGTCCCGGTTCTCTCCCCGCCACCGCCGCCGCCCAGCCCGACACCTACGTCGTCCGACCCGGCGACACGCTCTCCGGCATTGCCGTTCAGCATGGGGTCCCCCTCAGCCGTCTCCGCACCCTCAACGGCATCACCACCGACCACATCCGGCCCGGCCAGCGCCTGCGGCTTCGCGCCGAAAGCGAGTATCCCCTCCTCGCCTCCGTCCGCTCCCGCATCGCCGTCGGCAACCTCCATCGCACCCGCTGGAAACACATCATCCTCCACCACAGCGCCACCGCCGGAGGCAACGCCGAAATCTTCGACCGGTTCCATCGCGAACGGCGCCGCATGGAAAACGGCCTGGCCTACCACTTCATCATCGGTAACGGCACCGATTCGACCGACGGCCAGATCGAGGTCGGCCCCCGCTGGACCCGCCAGCTCAACGGCGGCCATGTCCGCAGCCTCGCCCTCAACGACAATTCCGTCGGCATCTGCCTGGTCGGCGACTTCGAGCGAACCCGGCCCACGGACAAACAGGTCGCCGCCAGCCTCGAACTCGTCGGTTACCTCCAGCGCACCCTCCTCGCCGGCACCCCGCGCGTCCTCGTCCATCGCGAACTCAAGGGCGAGCATACCCTCTGCCCCGGCCGCCATTTCCCCACCGGCCGCTTCCGGCGTTTTCGCGCGTGAACCCCTTCCCCGACCGGACGCGTTGGGTCGCCTGGACCTTCCTCGCCCTCCTCGCCCTCCTCTGGACCGTTGCCGCCTCGGTCTGGCCCCGCTTCCCGGGCGACGTCCCCCTGACCCTCGGGCTTCAGGCCCTGACCGGCCCCAACCCGGCCTGGGCGAATGCCCTCACGAACACCGCCCGGAACCCCTGGTTCTTCCTCTGGGTCGCGCTGAGCATGGCCGTCGCCTTTCGCCTCGCCGGGTGGCGCGGGGCCGCGTCGGCCCTGGTGGCCTTCGCCATCCTCTGGTCGCTCGATGCCGTGCTCAAACCCGTCGTGGCCCGCCCGCGCCCCACCCCGGATCTCATCCACGTCGCAGGCAGTGCCCGGGGATTCTGCTACCCCTCCACCTTCGGCGTCATCTATGCGGGCACCTTCGGCTTTCTCGGCGCCCTGGCCGCCGTGTGCGCCCCACGCCCATGGCAATGGCTCCTTCCCGGGGCCGCCATCGTCCTGCTCGTCCTCGGCGCCAGCGCCCGAATTGCCCTGGGTGCCCACTGGCCAAGCGACCTCGCCGGATCCTACCTCTTCGGCATCGTGATCGTCTGGCCCCTCGTCGCCTTCTGCCGCCCAAAGACCGGCACTCCGCCTCCCTGACCCACGCCGCGACCTTCTCCCACTCCCTTCCGCATGTCCGTCCCGCCTCCCTGCATCCGTGAAACCGCCCACGGAGTGGACCTGATCCTGCGCGTCCGCCCGCGGGCCAGCCGCAATCGCATCGGTCCGCCCGAGGGCGACGCTCTCGCCGTATGGGTCACCGCCCCACCGGTGGACGCCGCCGCCAACGAGGCCGTCCTGCACCTCCTCGCAGAGGCCCTTGGCCGTCGCCGCGGTGACCTCGCCCTCATGAAGGGAGCCACCGCACGGCGCAAGGTTGTCCGCGTCGCAGGCCTCACCGGCGAACAAGTCCTCGCCCGGCTCCAGCCTGCCTCCCCCGAATTGGACCCGGCGATGGGCAGGGCGAAATGACCTGCGAAGAAGACGGTTCACCGTCTGCGCTGGCGCCTTCGGGAATTCATCGTCCGGCCTGACCTCCCACCATGCAGACTGACGTTCGCGGCTGGGCGGCGCTGATCGGCGGCGCCGTGTGCATCGGGTTCGCTCCGATCTGGGTTCGATGGAGCGAGGTTGGGCCCATTGCCACCGCCTTTCACCGGGTCGCCCTGGCGCTTCCGCTCCTGGTCCTGTGGGCGGCCCGCGAACGTTCCCGCCCCGCCGCGACCCGACACTCGAATCCGCGCCGACCCGGGTGGGCCTTCGCCGCCGGAGCCTTTTTCGCCATCGACATGGCGGCCTGGCACCTCTCGATCCGTTACACCTCCGTGGCCAACTCGACCCTCCTCGCCAATCTCGCCCCCATCTTCGTCACCCTCGGCGCCTGGATCTTCCTCCGGGAACGCGTCGGACGCCGGTTCACTGCCGGAATGATTCTCGCCCTGCTGGGCGCCTGGTGCCTCACCGGGGCCAGCCTCCAGACGGATCCCAACCGGCTCCGCGGCGATCTCTGGGGCCTTGCCACGGCGCTCTTCTACGGAGGCTATCAGCTCTGCGTCGCCCGGCTCCGCCGCGACACCGCCGCCGGACGGGTCCTCTTCTGGAGTTCGCTCGTCAGCGCCCCGCTCCTCGGCATCATCGCCTGGTCGCTCGGCGAAACCATGCTGCCCGCCTCCCCCCGCGGCTGGCTGGTGCTGCTCGGACTTGCCCTCACAGCCCAGGTCTTCGGACAGGGCCTCATCACCTACGGATTCGCCCACCTTCCCGCCAGCCTCTCCTCGCTGGTCCTGCTGCTGCAACCCCTCGTGGCCACCCTGGCCGCCTGGATGCTGCTCGGGGAACGCCTCGGCATCGCCCAGCTTCTCGGCGGCGCCATCCTGCTCGCCGGCATCCAGGTGGCCCGCTCCCGCCCCGCCCCGCCCGCCCCTTCCTCGCAATTCCCCGACCGCCCCCTACGCTCGCCCCCATGAAGCTGTCGGTGAAGAGCGACTACGCCGCCCGCGCGGTTCTGGGACTCGCCCGCCATGCGGCCTCCGGGGCGCCCGTTCCCATTGATGCCCTGGCCCGCGACAACGGCATCCCGCCCAACTACCTCGTTCAGATCCTCCTCGAACTGAAGGCCCGCAACATCGTCCGCAGCCAGCGCGGCAAGGCCGGCGGCTACCAACTCGCCCGTCCCCCCTCCGAAATCACCCTCGGCGACATCGTCCGCTGCGTCCACGGGCAGGCCTTCGACACCCCCGCCATGCGCGATCCCCAGTGTCCCCCCGAACTGCAACAGGCCTGGAACCGTGTCCGCTCCGACGTCGAAGCCGCCCTCGACCGCATTACCTTCCAGCAACTCGCCGACGACGACAGTGCCAAGGCGAAGATGTATTACATCTAGGAGCCTGTCCGAAACCTGGAAGGGGCCCTGTCGTCGCGGAAAAGGCCGGATGGTAAGGCGCGACAAGGCCGCAACGGTGTGGGGCGTTGGGTTGAGGACTCACGGAGCTCGTCCCTCCGATTCGCAGCCGCCTCACGCACAACTCCCGGATGCACCGGCGACCCAGGCGCGATCCCCGGGGCATTGACAGCGCCGCGCCGCGGGCGTTGGCTCGGGACGATTCGGAGTCGGCACCATGCACGCCCCCGTCGCTTCCAACCCGCGCCCGCCTCGCTGCCCCGGGCGAACCCTTTCCCGGCGCGACTTTCTCAGGAATGCGGTCCTGGCCGCCGCCGTTCCCCCGGCATTGCTGGCCCGTTCGGCCTCCGGGTCCGAACCGGCCCCTGGCACCTCCCCGCGTCCGCCACGCTCGCCCACAGCCATCGGCCTCTGTCGCCAATACGAGGTGGAACAGGTGGCCCGGACGCTGGGCGCCATGTTCGACGACCTGGGCGGTCTCGAGCGCCTCGTCCGGCGCCGCCACGTGACGGTGAAGCTCAACCTCGTCAACACCTCCCAGGCCCACCTCGACGGCATTCCCCTCTGGCTCACCGTGACCGTTCATCCTGTGGTGGCCCTGGCCCTCGGAAGTCTTCTGGTCCGGGCCGGGGCCCGGCGCGTTGTCTTCTGCGATCAGTTGCCGTTCCGAACCTCCGCCGAGGAAGCCTTCGCCGGCTACGGTCTCCACCTCGCCGCGTTCAATGCGGTCATGCAGGGACGGGCGCGCTTCGAGAACACACGGAACCGGGGGACCCACCCGGACTACGCGCAGGTGCGGGTGCCTCACGGCGAACTGGCCACCGCATGGGAGGTCCATCGCGCCTACGTGGACACCGACGTCCTGATCTCCCTGGCCAAGCTGAAAAGCCACGTCTCGGGCGGTATCACCGGCGGAATGAAGAACCTCTTCGGAATCCCGCCCAGCAGCCTCTACGGCGATGATCTCCTCGCCGAACCTTCGGAGGACGCCATCGGGTATCGCAGCGATGCCATGCACCGCTGTTCGCGCCGGCCGCTGACCTCCGTCGATGCCTTCACCGGTCGGTCCGTCGAAGGCGACCACGGCCATAACGTCCCCCGCTTCATCGTCGATCTCGCAGCGGCCTTTCCCATCGCCGCGGTAGTCATCGACGGTATCAGCACCATCCAGTCCGCCGAAGGCTGGTGGAACGGCGGCATGGTCTCGCCCACCCGACCCGGACTGCTCCTCGCCGGACTCAACCCGGTCTGCACCGACGCCGTCGCCGCATGCGTCATGGGCTTCAACCCGGACGCCCCGGACCGGTCGCTCCCGTTCGTCAATGGCACCAATCACCTCGCCCTGGCGCGGCGCCGGGGCCTGGGCGAAAACCGCCCCGCACAACTCGAGATCGTCGGCGTGCCCCTGGACACCGCCCGTTTCCCCTTCCAACCCACCTACCAGCGTGTCGGCTCCTGAACCGAAACCGCCCGGTCCGCCCGGTCCGGTCGGACACCCCCGGGCCGTCTGGAGAACGGCCGGCGGCGACCCTGCCCGGCGTGCCCTGTTCGACGGCCCCGCCGGGACACTCGCCGACCCGACGTCCTGGTTCCGGGCCGCCGGACCCGTTCAAGCCTCGCCCGTGTTCGACCACGCCGGCCGTTCCTATGTCGCGGACCTTTCCGGAAGCGTGCAGTCCCACTCGGCGACGGGGGAGCATCGGTGGACCACCCGCCTCAACGCCGCGATCTCCGCCTCGCCGGTCCTCGATCCGACCGATGAACGCCTGTTCGTCGGCACGCACGACGGAACCGTGGCGGCCCTCGACACCGCCCGCGGAACCCTCGCCTGGCGCCGCTCCCTCCCCAGCCACACCGATCCCCGCATCCTCGCCGACCCGCTCTTCCTGCCCGGATCGAAGGCGGTGCTGTTCAGCAGTTGGGGGGGGCGCGGATGGCTCCTCAACGCCGCCGACGGAGAACCCGTCACCGACTGGAATGCCGGGGCCTTCCCGCGCGCCGCTCCCGCCGCCGACGCCCGCGACGTCGTCTTCTTTCTCCGTGCCGTTCCCGAACGCGGCGTGGAATGGGTGCGCCGGCATCCGGGCGGAGACGAGGAGGTGCTCCATCTGGAACCGGACCCTCCTCAGGGCGCGACTCCCGGGCGGCTGACCGCCGGCCCCCTCCTCGACGAGGGAAGGTCCGTCGCGTACGGAGTCCTTCCTCTGGGCGCCACCGCCCGGCTGTTGGCCTGGGACCTCGACGCCGATCGGGTCCGCTGGACACGCGATCTCCCCGCCGCCGTCCATGCCCCGCCCGGCCTGCTTCCCGGCGGCCACCTTGTCGTCGCGGATCTCGCCGGACACGTTCACCGCATCGATCCGGACGGCGGCATCCGATTCAGCGTGTCCCTGGAGTGCGACTACCTGCTGGCCGGCGGTGTTTGCCCGGGCGACGACCGGTGGATTCTGGGCGACCCTCTCGGACGCCTGAACGAGATCCGAAGCGATGGCAGCCTTCACCGGCGCTTCCTTGCCCCCCGCGCCATCCAGGGTCGTCCCGCCATCGATCCCTCCGGCAACGTCCTGGTGCCCTGCATGGACGGCACGGTCTATCGACTGGCGAACCAGACCGCCTGAACGCCCGCCCCGCCCCCACCGCGGCACCCCCTCGCGCTGCCCGATGCACGTGCATCCCGAAGTTGTGGAGAGAGGTGCAGATTTCGCGAAGCGTCGTCTCGGAGGGCCGAGTTCCACGAGGCCGCAGTGGAGTGGTGCCATGGATTGAGGACTCGCTGCCTCCTCACCCACAACTCCGGGATGCACCGGCCCGATTCGCCCTTCGCCATTCGCGATTCACTTCACCCCCGATAATCCGCCAGGACCGGCAGATGATCGCTCAGCGCGAAGGATCGCTCGTCCGCCGGGTTGGTCCGGAACGCCCCCTCGAACAGAACCCGCGCCCCCGACAACCGCCGGGCCAGCGCCGCGTTCGACCAGATGTAGTCGATGCACTGGACCGGGACCGTGCTTGGAAACGTGAGTTCGGAAGCATCCCCGGAGCGCGTCACCGCATCGACCAACCCCGCTTCCCGCCACCGCGCCATCTCGGGTCCGTCGGGACGATGGTTCAAGTCCCCCTGGAACAGCATCGGGTCCGGGCCCGCGATGTCCGCCGCCATCCGTTCGAGCGCCAGTCCGACCTCCCTTGCCCGCACCTCCACATTGCTGGGGTGCAGATGGGCGCTGTACACCGTCAACCGTTCCCCGCCCATCCGCAGCACCGCCCTGCCCCAGTGCCTCGTGAACAAGTCCGGCGGACGCGGCCCCTCGACCAGCGGACAGTTCTCCGACTCCACAATCTCGAACCGCGAAATCACCGCACCTGGGAATCCGCCAGGGAAGTACGTGTAATGCCGGCCCATGGCCTTGGCGATGGACGCGACCATCGCCTCGGAAGGGGATTCCTGGAAGGTGACCACGTCCGCGTTGTACACCGCCAACTCGATCGCAAACCGCTCGACCATCCGGTCCCGTGCGCCTACCAACCGCTCGCGGTTCGCGTCGGTCTCGGGATACCCCCGGCAGGCCAGCACGTTGTAGGAAATCGTCCGCAGCCCGGACGTCCCCGCCTCCGCCAGGCTCGATCGCGACAACACCGCGGCCCCTGTCAACCCGCCCACCGCCATCAGCCAGCGTCGTCGATCCAGCCCTGCAAGGAACGGTCGGGGAAGGTGCATGCCTCCAGCGCACCACCTCGACCGCCGTCTGGCAAGCCACCCCTCGTGGGGACTCGGACTCGAACCCGCAGACACACCCTTTCGATCGCCGCCTCAGGATTGGCCCGATGGGTTCGATCCTGCCCGGACCTCCCATTCCGTACGGAAACTGGACCTCAGGCCTCAGGCCTCAGGTTTCAGGTTTCAGGCTTCAGGTTTCAGGCTTCAGGTTTCAGGTTTCAGACTTCAGGCTTCAGGCCTCAGGCCTCAGGCTTCAGCCCTCGCATCCCGGACTTGGTTTACCGCCGCCCTGCGGCGAGGCTCTTCCTCCGCATGCACCTTTGCCGATTTGAAACCGGCTCGGACGGCCCGCGCGTCGGGGTCGTCGTGGACCAGGCCGTCATTGACCTCACCGCCTCGGGCGTGACCTCGATGACCGATCTCATCGAGGCGCCATCGCTGGTGGCGCGCCTGACCGAACTGACCCGTCGCACCCTGCCCCGTCTGCCCCTCGCCGGAGTCCGCCTGCTGGCGCCGGTCGAGGGTCAGGAAGTCTGGGCCGCGGGCGTGACCTATCTCCGCAGCAAGACCGCCCGCATGGAGGAGAGCGACTTCAGCGCCCGCGCCTACGATCGCGTGTACGAGGCGCCCCGACCGGAGATCTTCTTCAAGTCGCTGCCGGAAAAGGTGGTCCATCCCGGAGACCCGGTCGGCATCCGCCGCGACGCCCGTTGGAATGTCCCCGAACCCGAACTCGCGCTGGTCCTCAATTCCCGCGGCGAACTGGCCGGGTACACCGTCGGCAACGACATGAGTTCCCGCGACATCGAGGGCGAAAACCTCCTGTACCTCCCGCAGGCCAAGACCTACGACCGCTCCTGCACCCTGGGCCCCTGGATCGTCGTTGGGGCGGCCGAGGCCGACGCCCGCACCTGGGAGATCCAGATCGACATCGAACGGGCCGGCGCCCCCGCCTTCTCCGGCATCACCTCGGTCAGCCGCATGAAACGGTCGTTCGGCGAACTGGCCGACTGGCTCTTCCGAAGCCAGCGCTTTCCCCGCGGCGCCATCCTCCTCACCGGCACCGGCATCGTCCCTCCCGACACCTTCACCCTCGAGGAAGGCGACCGCGTCCGGATCCGCATCAGCGGGATCGGGACCCTGGAGAATCCGGTGATCCGGGTGTGAGCTCCGCAAACTGGGTATGGGCCAGCAGCCGTTCCCGGGTCTCCGGCTGCAACGGCAGGTCCCGGTACGGCGGAAGCCGCCACGGCTCGGCCTTCGTCGATCGCTCCGCCCTCTCGAGCCAGCGCCGCCCCAGCAACCCATCCACCCGCGATCCCGTTGTGCCCGCCACGGTGGTCTCCTCCTTGGTGCCGGTCGCCGCACCCATCCCCACCCGGAATCCCGCCAGCAGCAGCGCGGCCCGGACGGCCGTCGCCCGGGAATAGGTCGCCAGCGTGCAGGGCCGGGCCGGATCGCACCGCGCCGCCAGCCCCTCGAACACCGGCAACGTCCACATCTCCGGGTTGGCCGCCGGGGAATGCGGATCGAACAGAATGGCGTGAGGCGCCGGCCAGGCATCGGCCTCCGCCAGCAGGGTCGAAAAATCGCCCAGCACCCGGTCCCATTGGATCCGTGCCCGCCCATGCCGCAGTTCGACACCGGGTTCGGACATCCATGCCCGCGCGGGTTCGAGGAGGGACCCGAAGTATCCCAGTTCCCCGGCGTGCCGGAGCGCGAAGTCAAAGCCCTCGATCGAACGGTCGAAGCTCACCATCCGAAGCGTCACCGGCCACGCCCCGGCGGCATTGAGAACGGCCAGCGCATTCGCCCCGCCCCCCAACCCGACATCCCACACCACGAACGGTTCCCCCGCGGGCTGCGCCAGCCACCGTTCAGGAAGGCGGAGTCCGTGAACATAAAGCGCCTCCGCCTCCGCCCGGGGCCCGATGCCCGGATGACACACCTCCCCGTATTCCCGGGAACGCATCCCCCAGGCGTCCGCGCGCAACCGCACCAGATCAAACGCCTCCATCGCCGTTGACCAGCGCCGCCGCATGACGCCGGGCCGCCGCATCGCCCCCCAGCATGCGCGCCACCTCGCCAATCCGGTCCTCCCCCTCGACCGTCCGGATCTCGGTGACGGTCCGGCCGCCCCGGTCGGATTTGCTCACCACGAAATGCGCGTCGCACGCCGCCGCCACCGGCGCCAGATGGGTGATGCAGAGCACCTGACGTTGCCGCCCGAGCTGCCGCATCTTGCGCCCCACCGCGTGGGCCGTCTCGCCCCCGACGTTGGCATCCACCTCATCGAAGATCAGCACCGGCACGTCGTCCTGGGCGGCCAGCACCGTCTTGAGCGCAAGCATCACCCGGGCGAGTTCGCCCGAGGACGCAATGGCCCGCAACGGACGCATCGGTTCCCCGGGATTCGGCGCCAGCTGGAACTCGACGGCATCGAATCCGGACCGTTGCGGCGCCTCGAGACCCCGCCGTTCCACGGTGAACTCGCTCCGGCGGAACCCGAGGTCGCGCAGTTCACGCGCCACCGCCTTCGACAACTTCGGGATCGCCGCCAGTCGCGCCCGGGTGAGCGCCTGCCCCGACCGGCGCAGGGCCGCATCGAGCCGTTCCGTCCCGGCCCGGAGCCGGGCCAGTTCCTCGTCGCGCCCTTCCAGCCGTTCGAGTTCCTCCCGGGCCCGCTCCCCGAATTCAAGGACCGCCTCGATCGTCGCGCCGTACTTGCGCCGCAATCCCTGCACCCGGTCGAGACGCTCCTCGATGGCCCGGACGCGGAGGGGATCCAGGTCGATCCGCTCGAGATAATCCGCCAGCCCGCTCCGCAGTTCCTGAAGCGTTTCCATGGCCAGCCCCTGTCGCTCGGCCAGACCCGAGGCCCCGGGATCGATCCGGGCCAGTTCCTGAACCAGCCGGCCCAGTTGCCCACCACGGGTCACCAGCGAATCGTCCCCGTCGTCCACCAGCGCCAGTGCCCCCTGTGCCAGTTCACCCAGTCGCGCGGCGTTCCGCACCCGGTCATGCTCGCGCTCCAGCTCCTCGCCGTCCCCGGGCCCAAGCTCCGCCTCCCGGATCTCCTGCACCTGGTGCCGCAACAGATCGAGCTGACGCGCATAGGCCGCCTCGTCCACCACCAGCTCCCGGATCTTCCCCCGCACCGCCTCGCGCTCGTCCCACAGCGCGGCAAAATCGCCCCGCGCCCCCGCCAACCCCGCATGGGCATCGAGCAGCTCGAGCTGGCGCGCCGGCTGGAACAGCGACTGGTGATCGTGCGAGCCGTGGATGTCGATCAGCCATTCCCCCAGCCGGACCAGCACCGGCAGGGACGTCGGCGAACCATTGACGAACTGCCGGTTTCCCCCGGCCGCCGTGAAGGTCCGCTTCAACAGCAACTGCCCGTCTTCAACGGGCTCGATCCCGTTCTCCTCCAGGAACGACCCCAACGGCGCCCGCAGCCCGCGCACCTCCAGCACCGCCTCGACCGTGCAACTGTCCGCCCCCGCCCGCAGCAACGTCCGGTCCGCCCGCTCGCCCAGCAGCAACTGCAACGCCCCGATCAAAATCGACTTCCCCGCACCCGTCTCGCCGGTGATGGCGTTGAACCCGGACCGCCACTCGAGGGTGAGATCCGCGACCAGCGCCAGGTTCCGGATGCGCAGGGTGGTCAGCATGGCCCGCTCCCCTCGGTCCCGCCCGTTCACGCGACGTCCCGCACCAACCGCCCGATGGCCTCGATGGCCTCCTCCGCCTCCGCCCGGCCCAGATTCAAGGGCGGCAGCAGCCGCACCACCTGGGTGCCGCTGGGAATCGTCAGGACCCCGGCCTCCTGCAACCGCTGCACCGCCTGAAGCGACGCCGCACGGTCCCCCTCCCGCATTCCGGGAATCCCGTCCTTCGGCTGAAACTCGATGCCCAGCATGAACCCCACCCCCCGCGCCGACCGCACCACATGCGGGTACGCCTCGACCAGTCCCTCAAGTTCGGCCCGCATCCAGTCGCCCAGTTGCCGCACGTTCCCGGCGAGATCCTCGCGCTCGATGACCTCGAACACCTTCAACGCCACCGCACAGCCCAACGGCGTCCCCCCGAACGTCGTCGCATGGCTCCCCGGGCCCAGCACGTCGCACAGCGCCATGCCGTGCGCCCGGTCCCGCACCCAGAACGCCCCGATCGGAAACCCGCCCCCGAGCGACTTCGCCATCGAGACACCGTCCGGCACAAACCCCTCGGCCCCGGGCACCCCCTCAAGGAGCCGTTGAAAACTCTGAAACCGGCCCGACCGGAAATGCCCGCACTGCACCGCGTCGATCAGCAGCAGCATCCGCCGTTCATCACAGAGCCGCCGCAGTCCGAGCAGGTACTCCGGTGCCGCCGGCGTGATCCCGCCCTCGCCCTGGATCCCTTCGATGAGAATGGCCACCGTCGCCGGCGACAACGCCTCGCGCACGGCGTCGAGATCGTTGTAGGGCACATGGCGGAACCCCGTCACCGCCGGCCCGAACCCCTGCTTCACCTTCTCCTGCCCGGTGGCCGCGATGCCCGCCAGGGTCCGGCCATGGAACGAATGGGTCGCCGTCAGGATCTCGAACCGGCCCTCCTCGTGCCCGAATTTCCGCGCCAGTTTGTACAACCCCTCGTTCGCCTCCGCCCCGGAGTTCGAGAAGAACACCTTCCCCGGCGCCAGGTGCCGCACAATCCGCTCCGCCAGCCGTCCCTGCGGCTCGTGGTAGTACAGATTCGAGACGTGGATCAGCCGCCCGGACTGCCCTACCAGCGCCTCCGTGATGGCCGGATGACAATGCCCCAGCGAACACACCGCGATGCCCCCGCCCATGTCCAGGTAACGCCGCCCTCCCACGTCCCACACATGGCTCCCCTGACCGCGCGCCAGCGCCAGCTCGAAACGACCGTAGCTGGGCACCACGTAGCGGTTGAACAATTCCCGGACCTCCGCATGCACATTGCGAACCAGCGGAGGCGGAGGCGGCACAAGGTCTTTCATCGGACCCCCGAATTGGGAGGCAAACCCCGCCTCCGGCGCAAAGCCAATTCTGCCATCCACCCCGGACTCGGGATACGGAACGAGCGAACGACGAAGCTCTTGCCCGAAAGGATCAAGCCAGCACGCCCGACCTTGCTGCATGGCTACGGCTCAGCGCCCCACCTTCCGGAACCGCAGCACGTAGTTGTCCTCCAGCAACGGCAGTTCCTCGACCTTCCGAAATCCGGCCGCCTCGATCTCGGCAGTGAAGACCTCCTGCCCGGCGCGCACGTGGTTGAGCGTCCACTCCGAACTCACACCCGGGATCCGATGGAAGTCGATCACCAGCACCTCGCCCCCGCGCCGCAGCGCACGATGCAGTGAGACCATCGTCTCCGACGGGTACTCGAAATGATGGTAGGTGTCGCAGATGAACGCCTTGTCGATCGATCCCGGCTCCAGCCCGACGTCGCGATCGGAACCCAGCACCGCCGTCACGTTGGCCAGGCCCGCCTCCCGCGCCCGGTTCAGGATCCCTTCCACAAAGGCGGGCGCAATCTCCACGGCGTACACATGCCCCTGCGGCCCCACCGCCTCGGCAAAGAGCGGCACGAACAACCCCGTCCCCGCCCCGATGTCGGCCACGCAGTCCCCCGGCCGCAAACCCAGCGCATGGGTCAATCCATGCCGGTGCGCGAAAACCTCCCGACTCTCGACCTCGAACCGCTGGACCCAGTTCGCCACCTGCAAGTCCGGGTTCAGGAACTCACGGTTGATGCCGGGCTTGACACTGACCGCTTCCTCCAATGCCGGGACGCCGTTCCTTCCGGCCAGGCAACCGCCGGTCAGCACCCCCGTCAGGAGACACGCCGCCAGTCCGCCAGGAACCGCCCACGCCAGGGTGCCGCGACAACGCTTCTTCCAGTTCACAGCGCGACGGTGTCCCACCCGACACCGCCCCTGCAACGGAATCGTCACCGGCCCGGCGGCCACCGCTCCGGCACCTGGCGTTCGTCGGACATCGGATCGGGCAGCCGCCATACCCGCTCGCCCCGGCCATCGGTGAAGTACAGCCGGGAAGGCCCGAACGTCCGCGGGTCCCCGTCGGCCCAGAAGCCGACGAACGGCTCGCGGACGTGCAAGGGCCGGCGCGCATACGCGTGGTTGAACGCGCTGTCCGAGGTCACCCTTCGCGCAGGCCGCCAGGTGCGCCCCTCGTCCTCGCTCCGCCACCACGCCATCTCCCCTCCCGTTCCCATTGGCTGCGGCCCGGGTTCGGCGGGACCCAGGACCCTCCACGTGACCCCGTCCACGGCAGGGCCGCATTTTTCTGCAAGACAGGCGGGGACGGCGGGGGGAGGATGCGGTCCCGCATGAACCCTCGTTCTACCGCTCCAATCCTCGCCTTGGCGTTGTTGATGGGCTCCCTGACGTCCCTGGCTCAACCCCGCTTCGGCGGGCCCCAGGTGCAGGTGGAGTCGCCGGAACTGACGGACGGAAGGAAGGTGGCGTTCCGCATCCATGCGCCCGAGGCGAAGGCGGTGCGGTTGGGGGGCAGCGATGTGCCGGGACTCGGTCAGGGTGGCCGGGAGATGACGCGCGGGGCGGAGGGCGTGTGGGAGGTCGTGGTGGGCCCATTGGAACCGGGTTCGTACCGGTACCGGTTCCAGGTCGATGGCGTGCCGGTGATGGATCCGCGGAATCCGAAGACCAGCGAGTCGAACGCCAATTCCTGGAGCCTGGTGCATGTGCCGGGCGCCGATTTCATGGATGAGCGGGATGTCCCGCGCGGGGCGGTGTCCCGGGTGGGATACCATTCGAAGACCCTCGGGCGGTTTCGCCGGCTGCACGTGTACACGCCGCCCGGGTACGAGCGGGGAGAGGGGCGATACCCGGTGTTCTATCTGCTCCACGGGGCCTTCGACAGCGACGAGTCGTGGAGCACGGTGGGCCGGGCCGGAACCATCCTCGACAACCTCATCGCCGAGGGAAAGGCGCGGCCGATGATCGTGGTGATGCCGGCCGGGCACACGGGGCCGTTCCGGTTCGGGGCGGGCTTCAATGACGAGTTCGAGCGGGAGTTTGCCGGTGACGTCGTGCCCCTGGTCGAGGCGCGCTACCGCGTGTTGGAGGGCCGGGCCAACCGGGCGCTGGCCGGCCTGTCGATGGGAGGCGCCCAGACCCTCAACATCGGGATCCCGCACCTCGACCGATACGGGTATCTCGGGGTGTTCAGCTCCGGCGTGTTCGGGATTGCGGGCGGACCTGGCGGGGCGGCTCCCGGTCCCGGATTCGAGGAGCGGCACCGGGGAATCCTGGAGGATGCCGCGAAGAAGGAGGGGCTGAAGAAGGTGTGGTTTGCCACCGGCAAGGATGACTTCCTGATCGAAACGTCGCGGGCCACGGTGGCGATGCTGCGCCGGCACCAGTTCGAGGTGGTGTACCGCGAGACCGAGGGCGGTCATACGTGGGATGTCTGGCGCGAGTACCTGCGCGAGTTCACCCCGCTGTTGTTCCGCTGAGCCGGGCTGCATCGACGGGGTGGGAAGCGTCGCGGACCCAGCATCCCGGAGTAGTGGGTCGAGGCGCGAAATGCGCGACGCGTTGCCTCGGAGGGCCGGGTTCCACGAGGCCGCAACGGTGTGGAGCGTTGGGTCGAGGACTCGCGGAGCTCGTCCCTCCGATTCGCTCGATTCGCTGCCTCCTCACCCACAACTCCGGGATGCACCGCGCCACGGGGGGGCTCAGCCTTCGCGGTTTCCTTGCCCTCGGGAATGCGGGAGGGTGCGGCCATGTTCTCCCGTTTGCTGAATGGATGGATGGGGCTGCTCGCGGCCTTCGCCGTGGCGGAGGGCGTCCAGGCTGCGGATGGCTCGGAGACCCTTCCCCCGCGGCCCAACATCCTGTTCCTGCTGACCGACGATCAGAGCATCGATTCGATCCGGGCACTGGGGAATCTCGATGTGGACACGCCGAACCTGGACCGGCTGGCGGCCCGCGGCCTGACCTTCACCCACGCCTACAACATGGGGTCCTGGCACGCGGCGGTCTGCATGCCCAGCCGGGCGATGCTGCAAACAGGACGCTTCCTATGGGACCAGCGGCGGGTCGATGACGCGATGGAGGACGAACGCCGGGAAGGGCGTCTGTGGTCGGAGATCCTGAAAGCGGCCGGGTACCGGACCTATCTGACCGGCAAGTGGCATGTCCGTCTCGATGCCGCCTCAACCTTCGAGGAGACGGGCACGGTCCGGCCCGGCATGCCGGATGTCGTGCCCAACCGCCATCCGCACGCCTACGACCGGCCGCGCGAGGGTGTCCCGGATCCATGGGACCCGGCGAATCCGGCGGAAGGCGGATTTTGGTCCGGCGGGAGGCATTGGAGCGAGGTGCTGGCCGACGAGACGGTGGCGTTCCTGGAGGGGGTGGGCGGGGATGACCGGCCGTTCTTCGTGTATGCGGCGTTCAATGCGCCGCACGACCCGCGTCAGGCCCCGCCATCGTATCTGGACCGCTACCCGCCCGACCGCATCGCGCTGCCGGCGAACTTCCTGCCCGAGTATCCCTTCCGGGACGCCATCGGGAGCCCGCATTCGCTGCGGGACGAGTTTCTCGCTCCGATGCCGCGGACGGCGCATGCGGTGGCGGTGCATCGGCGGGAGTACTTCGCTCTGGTGACTCACCTCGACACGCAGATCGGCCGGATCCTCGATGCTCTCGAACGGTCCGGGCGGGCGGCGTCCACCTGGATCATCCTGACCTCGGACCATGGGCTGGCGGTGGGGCGGCACGGGTTGATGGGCAAACAGAACCTGTACGAACACAGCGTGCGGGTGCCGTTCATCGTGGCCGGTCCGGGGGTGCCGGCCGGCCGGCGCACGGACGAGCCCATCTATTACCAGGACGTCATGCCCACCACCCTTGAACTCGCCGGGGTGGCCATTCCCGGTCATGTCTCCTATCAAAGCCTGGTTCCGATCGTCCGCGGCGACGGACGTTCGAAGTACCGGTCGATCTACACCGCCTACACCGATTGCCAGCGGGCCGTCTCGATGGATGGCTGGAAACTGATGGTGTACCCGACCCTCCAGCGGGCCCGGCTGTACCATCTCACCGAGGATCCCGACGAACGCCGCGACCTGGCCGGGGACGCCCGGCACATCGGCCGCGTGCGGGAACTCTTCCGGGAACTGCGGCAATGGCAGGTGCGGACGGGGGACGAGACGGACCTTGGATTCGTTCCACCCGGGGAGTGACGGGGCCATCGGTGGCGGGAACCGCTACGTGAGCCTGGGCAGTTCGTAGCCGCTGCGGCGCGGGCGCGAGAGCAGGGCGTTCGCTTCGGCGTCGCCGGTGAACGTCTCGCTCACCGGGTCCCAGACGAGGCGGCGCTGGACCTTGCGGCAGATGTTCACCAGGTGGCACACGGTGGTGGCCCGGTGCCCCGTTTCGGCGTCGGCGGTCGGGGCTTTGCGGGAACGCATGCTGGCGAAGAAATCCTCGATGTGCGGGACGGACTCCATCGGGCCCTGCGGGGTGGGCGGCGGGGCGTCCTGACGGAGTTCGGGCGGATCGGAAGTGAAGTCGCCGCGGAGGATTTCGATGCGGCCGCGGTCGCCGACGAAGATGGCGCCGAGATCCTCCATGCCCCGGTTGGCTCCCTCCAGTTTGAGCAGGGTGCCGTTCGCGTAGCGCATGGTGATCTTGCAGCGGGGTCCCAAGGGCGGTTCGGGCCAGATCTCGACCGGACCGGTGTCGTCGGTGCCCAGCGCGCACTGGACCTGGTCGAGGCTGTGGGTGCCCCAACCGGTCACGCCCCACATCTGGCCGCCGCCGTCGTAATCCTCGATCTCACCCCACTTGAACTGGAGTTCCGTGTAGTAGGGGCGCAGCGGGGTCTGGTTGCACCACTCGTCCCAGTCCAGTCCCGCGGGCATGTCGTTGGGTTCATCCCAGGGGTTCCAGACCTTGGGGCCCTCGAAGTTGCAGGCGATGACGGTATGGACCTTGCCGATGGCGCCTTCGCGGACGAGGCGGCTGGCATGGCGGTTGATCGGCATCGAGCGCTGCTGGGAACCGGTCTGGACGATGCGCCCGTACCGGTGCGAGGCGGTCACCAGGGCGCGCCCCTCGGCCACCGTCAGGCTCTGCGGCTTCTCGGCATAGACATCGCAGCCCGCCTGCATGGCGTGGATGGAGATGAGGACGCGGGCGTGGGTGGTGGTTTCGACGAACACCGCGTCGAGACGTTCCTTTTCGAGCATCTCCCGGTAGGAACCGTACTTCCTCCAGCGATCGCCGCCTTCCACCTGGCGGGCCGCCTCGTCGAGGCGGGGCAGGTAGCAGTCCGCCACCGCCACCACCTCGGCCCCGGGCAAGGCCTCGTTCTTGAGGATCCATCGGGCACGTCCGCCGAGCCCGACAAAGCCCAACCGGATGCGGTCGTTGGCCCCGACCGTTCGCGGGCGGGTGGCGGCCCGGGCGAGCCCAGGATCGCGGGAGGCGAGCGCCAGTGCCCCTGCGGCCGCGGCCGAACGCCCAAGGAAGTGTCGTCGAGTCCAGTTGCCGTGCCGTTCCTGCCGGATGATTGCCTGCATGGTTGCGCCTCGTGCCTGCCGGTGCCGCCGTGAACTCGCGTCCGCACCGGAACTCCTGCCACGAGGGTGGCACGACCGGGGCGATCGCACGGATCGGAATGCATCCGTTCCGCCGGCGCCGGAGCCCGGAACGGATTCGACCGTGGCGGCCAGCATGCTTCCGACGGGCCGGCGTTGACTACACGGTTCTTGGCGGGAACAGACCGGATCCTGAGACAACTGCGGTGGGGTGAGGACGTGGCGGAGGTCCAGGCGGGAGGCTATTCCGGCATTTCGTCGATTCGGAACGTGCAGCAGCCGAGGTCCATGACCTTCAAGCCCGCGGAGGTCCGGATGCGGCACTCCTTGGCGACGCAGTAGATTCGCTCGCGTCCCGCCTTGCGATTGGAGACAAGGCCGGCCGAACGGAGGATCGAGAGGTGCCTGGAGACGTTGTACTGCGAGATGTCCAGGGCCGCGGCGAGCGCGCCGACGGTGCATTCGCCTTCGAGGAGGTGACGCAGGATGCGGATGCGGTTCCCGTCGCTGATGGCCTTCAGCGCGCCAAGGCAAGCGTCACCTTTCATGCGATGGGTCTAGCCGGTGGGGGCCCGACTGGGAAGCCGCGAGACGGCGCCGGGTGGGGGCCGGTGCATCCCGGAGTTGTGGGTGAGGAGGCAGCGAATCGGAGGGACGAACTCCGCGAGTCCTCCATCCATGGCACCCCTCCGCTGCGGCCTCGTGGAACCCGGCCCTCCGAAGCGATGCGTGGCGAAGTTCGCAGCTCTCCCCACAACTTCGGGATGCACGGGGTGGGGGCGGAGTGCCTTGACGATATGGCCATGGGCGGTCCGGCGCTTGATACGGGGTTTCATTCATGCAGGATTGCGCAGATATGCGTGAGTACAGCCTGTATCGTTGGATAGCCTCTGCGGGGTCCGTCCTCGCGACCGCGGCGTCCGTCTGCGCCCAGCCCCTGTTCGTCCCGAACGGATCCTTCGAGTCGCCCGGCACGTCATTTGTGGAGACGCGGATCGACGGCTGGCAGAAGACGGCGCGGCCCGTTGGGTACGACGAGAGCGGAGGGTTTGGCTGGGACCAGTTGACAGGCGTGTTCAGGAACCCGGAACCGGGCGAACCGGATCGGATCGGGAATCTCGACGGGGTGCAGGCGCTGTATCTGTTCGCGGTCCCGGCAGCGGGTTTGTTCCAGGACGCGGTTGGCGCGGGGGCGACGTTTGGGATTGGGAAATCCTACCATCTGACTGCGGGGATGCTTGGCGGCGGCGGCGGCATGGCCCCGGGCGCTTCCATCGAGATGAGCCTGTATTATCGCGGTGCCGACGGAGGCCAGGTGGTGGTGGCCGCGACGAACGTGGTCCACGATCCGTCCCGTTTCCCGAACCCGAAGCAGTTGGTGGACGTCGGGTTGCGGGTCCCGACGGTCCGTTCCACCGACGCCTGGAGTGGCCGGCCGATGGGGATCCGGTTCCTCTCGACGGTCGATCCGGGGCGCGCCGGGGGCTACTGGGAGATCGACCATGTCCGCCTCGTCGAAGGGATCGAAATCCCGAACGGTTCGTTTGAATCGCCAGTGACCGCGTTTGTGGACAACCGTGTGGACTCCTGGCAGAAGACCCCCCGACCATCCTGGTACGAGGAAGCAGGGGGATTCACGTGGGACCAGCTCAGCGGGGTGTTCAGGAACACCGAACCGGGACAGGACGACCACCTGGAGAATGCGGACGGGGACCAGGCCTTCTACCTTTTCGCGGTTCCATCGGTGGGTGTTTATCTGGATGAGACCTCGACTCACGAGACGGCGGAAGGTGCGGCAGCGGCGTTTGCCGGGAGATTTGAAGCGGGGCGGTCCTACGAGCTGACGCTCGGGGTGCAGGGGGGCGGGGGTGGCATGAAGGAGGGCGCGACGCTGGAATTGGGGGTGTACTACCGGGATGAGGAGGGAGCGCGGCAATGGATTGCCACGACCGTGGTCACCCACACCGCGGCCACGTTTCCGTCCCGGCAGCGGTTGACGGACTTCCGGGTGCGCACGGCGCCCGTGAGGTCCACGGATGCCTGGGCTGGCAGGGGGATCGGGCTCCAGGTGCTGTCCACAGTGAGTTCGGAGCTGGCGGGAGGGTACTGGAACCTCGACCATGCGCGGATGGAGGTGCATGGGGAACCCGGGCTGCGCAGTCCGCGCATCGTGGACGGGCGATTGGGGTTCGTGCTCCAAAGCGATCCCGGTCTGGTGTTCGAAGTGTTGAGGGCGAATGACGTGGTTGCACCTGTCGGGGAGTGGACGACGGTGGGGTCGATCACCAACGACACGGGCTGGGTTGAGTTCTCCGATCCGATCGGGAGTGAAGGACGACAGTTTTACCGGGTACGCCAGCATCCCTGAACCCCTGTGACCCTCCCTGGAATCACCGGATGCGGACGCTTCCAAGCGCGGGGCGGGTGGAGGCGGGGCCGGGGTGTTGAAAGGGCCGGGGCGGGGTGGGGGAGGAGCGGGTTCACCCTGGGGGAATTGCTGGTGGTGACCGTCATTCTGGCGATTCTCGCCTCGTTGCTTCTTCCGGCGCTGGCGTCGGTGAAGGCTCGCGGGAAACGGGCCGTGTGTCTGAGCCATCTCCGGCAGATCGGAGTGGCCATCCATCTATACGCCGACGATCATCGGGGGCGCATTCCGTTCGGCCCTGTGGCGCCGGCATTCACCAGTCCGGCCAGCTTCTACCCATCCACGGGGGCGCCGACGAGCCTGCTCTCCCTGCGGGACGGGCAGCCCGTGGGCCTTGGCTTGCTGCTCGGCTCCGGGCTTTCCCGGGAACCTCGGATCCTGTTTTGCCCGGGAAACGATCAGACCGTCGATTCGGCCACCGAACTGGCGAAGGTCGGGGAGACCCAGGCCCAGGGGAGCTACTACTACCGTCACGGAGGAAACACGGCGTTGTTCGACCCGGCCGGGGAGCCGTTCCGATCCGATCACCTCCGGCTGGATTCGCTGGGTCACAATCGTGACGGGCACCCCATCCAGGCGCTGGTGATGGATTCGCAGTTTCTCTGCCCGCCCGAGCTGGAGGCGTTCAATGTGCGGCCGCGCACGCATCATCGGCGGCGGGACCAGGGCATCCTGTTTGCGGATGGGAGCGGGCGTTCGGTGGCGAACCGCGGGGAACGGTTCACGATCGACCTGCGGGATTACTCCGAGCTGCGAGGCGCCTTCGACCGGATTCTAGGGGCCTTCGAGCGTGCGGATCGCGAGCCGTGAGGCGACAGGCCATCCGCCGTGTTCATGGCGGTGACGGGCGCACTGGGAACGGATCAATCGAAGCCGTGGCCGGCGCAGCAGAGGACATTGCGGAGCTTGTGGCGCACCAGTTCCTTGACGAGTTTGCGGGCGGGCCCGAGGTACTTGCGGGGATCGAACTCCTTGGGGTTTTCGGCCAGCGCCTTGCGGATGCCGGCGGTCATGGCGAGGCGGAGGTCGGTATCGATGTTGACCTTGGTGCAGCCGGTGCGCCGGGCGATTTCGATGTCCGACTCGGGCACGCCGGCGGTGTCGTCGCCCATCTGCCCGCCGAAGCGGTTGATTTCGGTCACCAGCTCCTTGGGGACGCTGGAGGCGCCGTGGAGGACCAGGGGATAATCCCCGAGCCCGGCGTCGAGGAGGGCCTTCTTGATGGACTTGAGGCGTTCGATGTCGAGGTGCTGTTCGCCCTTGAATTTGTAGGCGCCGTGGCTGTTGCCGATGGCGACCGCGAGGGAATCCACGCCGGATTCCTTGACGAACTTCACGGCTTCCTCGGGATGGGTATAGTGGCCGCCTACGCTGTACCCGCCGCCCTCCTCGCCCTCATCGAACTGGGCGCCGACCAGTTGTCCGAGTTCGCCTTCGACCACGGCGCCATGCTTGTGGGCGTACTCGACGACCTTGCGGCAGATGGCGACGTTCTTCTCGAACGGTTCGTGGGAGGCGTCGATCATCACGCTGGTGAAGCCCTCGTCGATGCACTCCTTGCACAGCTCGAAAGTGTCACCGTGGTCCAGGTGGACGGCGATGGGGATGGTGGCGACGCTGACGGAGGCCTCGATGAGTTTGCGCAGGTACACCGGGTTGGCGTAGGAGCGCGCGCCACGGGAGATCTGGAGAATCACCGGAGCCTTTTCCTCCTCGCAGGCCTCGATGATGGCTTGCACGAGCTCCATGTTGTTCACGTTGAAGGCGCCGACGGCGTACTTGCCTTTCAGTGCCTTGGCAAAGAGCTCCTTGGTGGTCGTCAGTGGCATAAATTCGGCTTTGGGGGTTCGACGGGCGCACGGCGGTCTGCCACCGCGCCCGGGGAGGTATAGCGAGCGGCGGCGGCGTCCGAAACGAGAAAAACAGGTTCGCGAGGCGACCCTGGCGTTCCGAAGGGCTGGTTGAAGCGGGGTGGAACCTCCCGCCACGGGAACCACGAGGAGGGGAGAAACGGTCTCGGCAGGCTCTTAGCCGCGGGTCTGCTGGGAGTACGCCTTCAGGACAGATGTTGTTGACTGTGAAGTCTTACAGAGCCAGGCGCCGTCCACGACTTCATCGGCGGTTGGATGGCGTCACGTCCCCCTGACCAACTGAAGCCGGGCCACGGATCGGCGCCGCGAGATCCTCGCGTCCGGCTCCTCAAAAAACACAAGCACAATACCCCTAAACAATAAGTCAGACACACTATTATTGACTCCAAAACATAACATGCCCGACACACTGTTGTTGACGTTGGAGTCAAAACTTGAGCCATGCTTATTACTATTGACTTCTTGGTAACCGGGTCATCCACGGAAGCCCGGAGGGCAGCCCCGGAGGGGTCGGGGAAGATCAAGTTAAGCAGCCTGCCTTGTTATTTGCCGCGACCGCCAAGCTCACCGGACCACTCGTGCGCCGAGCCGTTCCCCCTTCGTGTTGAGCCGAGAGGGGCGCGGGGTGCGGGGTGGCGGAGGGGGGGCGGGTAAGATCCAGAGCAGGAGCAAGTGCGGGAGCAGGAGCGGGAGCAAGGAGAGCCACTGGCGTCAGAACCGCCTACTCTCGTTGGTTCCGCGGATCGGATACCCTTCTCCACCGGATCGACGAGTTCGCAGCGTCCTTCGGCCCAGCCACAAGAGCCCGGCTCCGAATGCGCCAAGACTCCCCAGTCCCGGCTCTGGAACGACTACGATTGGAAAGGCCGCCATTCCTTGCAGCGGAGCGGGCAGACTCGGGGGTGTTCCAGCCCCGCCGGTTGTCACCGTCACCACCGGAAGGACGGTTCCCTGTCCGAGCACTGCGGAGGACGACAAAGCGAGCGCGAGGAACCCTGCCGGCACCTGGATGGAGATCATGCCCGGCAGGCTCAGCCCGGACCCGCGCTCCGTCAATGCAGCCTTGATCCTAGAGGCCCTTCACCCACGACCGCACACCGCTTCCCCAAGGGTGGGAGCGAAGGGGGCCATGAAAGTTATTCACCGGCCGGGCGCAAGGGATTGTGGACTGTGAATAACTCGACACTAGGGGCTGCGGGTTTGCTTTTGACACGGGGGGCGCCTTCGGGTTCCGTGGGCACCGTCATGTATCTCAAGAACCTGACCGTCTTGGGGTTCAAATCGTTTGCCGTCCGGACTTCGCTGAACTTCCAGCGGGGGATCACGGCAATCGTGGGGCCTAACGGGTGCGGAAAGTCGAACGTGGCGGACGCGATCCGTTGGGTGCTGGGCGAGCAGTCGGCGAAGGCGCTGCGGGGCGGGGAGATGGCCGACGTGATCTTCAACGGGACGGATTCCCGGAAGCAGTTGGGCTTGGCGGAGGTGTCGTTGACGCTGGGCGATGTCGATACGGAGCAGGTGCGGGCGGCGGGGGTGCCGATCGACTACGGGGAGGTGACGTTGACGCGGCGGGTGTTCCGGGACGGGGGGAGCGAGTATTTCCTGAACAAGACGGCCTGCCGGTTGAAGGACATCCAGCAGTTGTTCGCGGGGACGGGGATGGGCAAGACGAGCTACTCGATCATGGCCCAGGGGAACATCACGCAGCTGCTGAGCAGTCGTCCGGAGGATCGGCGCCTGGTGTTCGAAGAGGCCGCGGGCATCACGCGGTTCAAGAGCCAGAAGCGGGAGGCATTGCGGAAGCTGGAGCAGACGGAGCAGAACCTGCTGCGGGTGGCGGATCTGATCCGCGAGGTGAAGCGGCAGATCGGGTCGTTGCAGCGACAGGCAGGGAAGGCACGCCGGTACAAGCAACTGATGACTGATCTTCAGCATCTCGAGACCCAGCTTGCCCGGCACCAGTACGATGTGGCGGCGCACGAGATCCGCGAACGCGAGGCGGCTTCGGAGGCGGCGAGAGCTGGGCTGGAGGAGGCGTCGGCGGAGGTGTTGCGGGTTGAGGACGAGCTGCTGCAGTTGCGGGAGAGGCTGGGGGAACTGGACCGGGAGATTGCGGCGAACCAGCAGCGGGCCACGGAGCTGGCGGGGCAGGCGGACCGGGAGGAGAGCCGGATCCAGTTTCACGAGGAGCGGCTGCGGGAGTGGGACCGCCAGAACGCGCAGGCCGCGGCGGACATCGCGCAGGCGGAGGAGCGGAAGCGGGCGGCGGAGGACGAGATGGCGGCGGTGACGGAGCGGGTGGCGGACACGGAAGCGCGGCTGGCGGGGTTGCGGTCGGAGCTGGAGACGCGACGGGCGGCGCTGGCCGAGGTGGAACGGGACCTGGTGGCGAAGCAACTGGCGGTCCGGCAGGCGCAGGGCGAGGCGTTCGGGATGGCGCAGGAGCTGAGCCGGGTTCGCAATGAACTCACCGCGCTCGACCTGCGCAAGCAGGCGCACACGGTGCGGTTGGAGAAGCTTTCGGCGGAGAAGGTGCAGGTGGAGGAGGAACGGGTGCGCCTCGAACAACGGCTGGAGGAGTTCGCGGCCAGCGTCGAGGCGGAGAAGGCGGGGGTCCTGGCGCAGCGTGGCACCGTCGAGGAACGGCAGGCGCGCCTGAGGGAATTGCAGCAGGCCCTTCAGCAGGCGGGTCAGACGCTCGACGGCCTGACCCGGCGCCAGGCGGAATCGCGGTCCCGGCTTCAGGTGCTCGAGCAGTTGGAGACCAGTCACGAGGGTTTCGGAAGCGGTGCCCTGGCGGCCTTGCAGGCGACGGGTGTGCTGGGATCCCTGGCGGACCATATCCGGGTGCCGGACGGGCGGCACATTATGGCGGTGGAGACCGCCCTGGGACACCACCTGCAACTGGTGCTGACCGAACGGCCGGAGGCGGCGCAGGGGATCCTCTCGGATCTGGCGGCGGGCAGGAAGGGGCGGGCCAGTCTGGCGGCGCTCGACTGGGGTTTGGGGACGGAAGACGGACCGGCGGCGGGGCCTTCGGCCGGGGCCGGCGAAGGGGCGGGCATTCCGGAGGGATTCCGGCGGCTACTCGAGGTGATCGAATCGGATGCGGCGATCCGGCCGGTGCTTGACGGGCTGCTGGGGGCGACGTTTCTGGCGCCCGATCTGGGAGCCGCGGTTGCCGCCCGGCGCGGCTGGGGGGCGGGGTGCGATTTCGTGACCGGGACGGGCGAGGTGCTGTCGCGTCAGGGCGTGTTCACGGGCGGGGCGGGGAATGGGAACGGGAAGCCGGCCTCGTCAATTCTGGCGCGGAAGAACCAGATTGCCGAGCTGCGGGGGGTGGTGGCGGAGTTGCAGGAGGCGTTGAACGAGGCGGGGCGGCAGCGGGGGGCGTTGCAGGCGGAGCAGACCGAATTACAGGCGGGTCTGCAGCAGGCGCAGACCGAACTGCGGGCGCAGGAGGTGGCGGTGGCCACCCACGAGGGGGAATTCAAGGCGTTGGAACAGTCGCGCCGGGTGCTCCACCAGCGGATCGACACGGTGGTGTACGAGATCGAGAGCCTGGCGGAACAGGATCGCGAGGGCCGCGAACAACGCGAGGCGCTGGCGCGGCGTTTGGCAGAGACGGAGGAGGCCGAGCGCGGGGCGCAGGAGCGGTTGACCGTATTGAACGGCGAGGTTGAGGCGCTGCGACTGCGGAGGGACGAGGCGACGGCGGCATTGACCGAGACCAAGGTGGCGTGCGCGGGCGAGGAACAGGCGTTGGCCGGGTTGACGCGGCAGAAGGGGCCGTTGTCCCAGCGCATCGAGGAACTGGGGGCACTGGTCGAGCAGCGGCGCGGGGAGTGCGCGGGCTATCTCGAACGGAAGGCGAAGAGCGAGGGGGAGATCGTCGAGGCCCGCGCCGTCATCGAGCGGTTGCGGCACGAGCGGGGGCTGGCCAACGAGCGGATCGCCGAACTCAACGGACAGCGGGGCGAGATGGATGGCGAGGTGCGGGAACGCGAAGGGGTGCTCCGGGACCAGCGGGCGCGTCACGCCGACCTGCAGGCGCGCCGGGGTCAGTTGGAGATCGAACTCGCGCAGCGGCGGATGGCGATGGAGAACCTGGTCAGCCGGATCTGGGAGAAGTACCAGGTGCGGCTCGAGGAGGTCCGCAGCGAATGCATCACCATCACGGTGGCTGACGAAGGGCCGCCGAGGGTGCATGTGGTGACGCCGGAGGAGATGGCGGCGAGCGGGGCGGCGACGGACTGGGAGGCGGTGGCGGGGCAGGTGGGGGCGATGCAGCGGCGGGTGGACGAGATGGGTCCGGTGAACCTGGTGGCCATCGAGGAGTACGAGGAGGCCGAGCAGCGCCACACGTTTCTCAGCGGGCAGCACGACGACCTGGCGCGGGCCAAGGAGCAGTTGCTGGAGGTGATCCAGCGGATCAACACGGAGACGCGGGCCATGTTCGCCGAGACCTTCGAGAAGATCCGGGAGAATTTCCGGACCCTGTTCGTCGAGATCTTCGGAGGGGGGCACGCCGATCTGCAACTGGCGGATGCGGAGGACGTGCTGGAGAGCGGCATCGAGATCATGGCGCGGCCGCCGGGGAAACAGTTGCGGGGCATCTCGCTGCTGTCGGGTGGCGAGCAGACGATGACGGCGGTGGCGCTGCTGTTCGCGATCTACCAGGTGAAGCCGTCGCCGTTTGCGGTGCTGGACGAGCTGGACGCGCCGCTGGACGAATCGAACATCAACCGGTTCGTGCGGATTCTGCAGCGCTTCCTTGAGCGGTCGCAGTTCATCATCATCACCCACAACAAGCGGACCATCGGGATGGCCGATGTGTTGTACGGGGTGACCATGCAGGAGCAGGGGGTGAGCCGGATCGTGAGTGTGAAGTTCCACAAGGCGGAGGACGCCGTGGAGCACGCGGCCCCGCTGGTGCCTCCCGCCGAGGGACCTCAGGTCGAGACCGAGGAGGATGCGCCACGCGCCAAGGAAGACACCCTCGAGGTGGTGATGGCGAAGTGAGATCCGGCCGGCGGGCTGGCGCGGATCAGTCGTGGCGGATTCGATAGAAGCGGGCGGGTCCGCGATCGGCGAGGGAGTCGGAGAAGGTCGCGGCACCTTCCTGGGAGACAATGCCGGTGGCGAGCGGCGTCCAGCTTCCCGGCTCCAGGGAATTCGAGGAATCGACGGCGTAGGCGCGATCCGCCTCGGCATCCCACGACAGGTGGATCGCATCGCCCGTGGACCGGAATCGGACGACAAGCGGGATGCGCGGCGGGACCCCGTCGGGAATTCCGTCGAGATTGCGGTCGATTGCCATACGCCATCCCGAGCCAACGGGAACCCCCATGAGGGTCACCGTGGCTCCTTCGCGAATGCGCTCCTCGACCCAGTGCCGGCTGCGGAACGGATCCCCTTCCCCATCGGAACGGTAACTGCCGGAGGTCGCACGATCGAAGAGCAGGGCTCCGAAATCGGATTTGGCGATGAGATCGATGCGGCTGGATTGGACCTGCTGTTCGAGCGTGTCCCACTGGCTGATGACTGCGGGGGAGGAGAGGTTTTCCCGGGTGAGGGTCAGGTCATGGCCCACGGCCGGCGGGGTTCCCGTGTCGAATGCGAGCAGGAAGGCGGCGAGATTGCGGATGATCGTTTCGTCGTTCCGGATGGTTTCGAAGCGCGGGACGGACAGGGCCTGGGCAATTCCGGCCCTGGATCCGTCGTGTTCGAGGCCGAAGCCGGACAGGCTCATGGCACCGGGGGTGTTATCGAAGTCGAGCCGTTGATAAAGGTTGCGGAGATGCGGGATCTTCATGGGCTGAACAATATCCATCCCATCGTGCTGTGTGATGCGGAAGCCGGGCAGGGCCAGACCTGTCGGCTGGGCATGGCAGCTCACGCATCGGACCGGCCCGAACCCCGGGACCAGGAAGTCCGTGTTGCGAAAGAAGTCCTGGCCTGCCCGCGGATCGCCGCCAGCGAGGGAGACCGGCAGCGAGTTGTCGAGATTCCGGTTGGGGTTGGGTTGAAAGGCGATGGTCTCGACGAAGTCCTTGAAGGCCCGCATGTCTTCGTCGCCCAGCGGCTCGGCTCCCATGAGTGAGTCGAAGGCGGGGTTGAAGTCGAGAAGCGAGGCCCGGTCCCCGCGCCAGTGCAGCGGTTCCATTCCTTTCAGCCCGCGCAGGGTCTGGGTCGTCATCGGCCCCTTCATGGGATGCGCAGGATGAGTGCTGGTGGGGAACACCCCCCTGAAGACCGTCAGCCGTTGCAGTTCGCCGTCCGGGTTCCCGAGATTCCAGGCAAGGTGATCCATCTCCCCATCCACGTGGCAGCTTGCGCAGGACAGAGTGCCATTGCCCGAGAGCCGGGCGTCGTACAGAAAGCCGCGCCCCACGCGGATGGTCTCGGGAGTCGGGTCATGGGAACCCGTTGGGAACTCGCCGACGACCGAGCGGGTGCCGGTGTCGATCACGGAAATCGTATTGGCGATGCGGTTCATGACATAGAGCCGGGAACCGTCCGGGTGCAGAGCCAGGCCGCGCGGGCCGCGTTTGTTCCGCGGATCGGGAGTGGCGCCTTTGACCTCCCCGACCTCGATCCGGTCGAGGATCGTCCCGTGTGTATCGACCCTGGCCACACGGTCGGTCCCGAACGCGGCGACGTAGAAATGGTCTCCGGACGGATGGAAGACCACGGAGGTGGGCTGGGCGAGCGCGGTGGCCCTGGCTTCGAGGTTCGGCATCACGCCGTAATCGATGTCCGGGTTCAGGTCGAACGGGGTCGCCGCTCCGGTCGTGAGGTCCACGCGGGTGACTCGATTGAGATGAGTGTACCCGCGAAGCGCCGGCTCGAAGAAGACCCGGTTGCGCGCGTCGGTGTTGGCCACCCAAAGCTGGCCGCCTCCCGGATGGACGCCCAGGCCCAGGTTCACCGTTCCGAGCCGGCTGAAGTAGCGGGTCACCGTGAGGGAATCCGCGTCGATCTCGGCCACGTCGTTGTCCGGCAGCGTGTACCGGATCTCATCCGCCCAGGCCGGATCCTCCGCATCCACGATCAACGCCACCTTCGGCGGCGCGTCCGGAATGCGGGTCGGGCCAGGTTGATCGGGCGCCTCCTCCCGCGGGATGATCGTCGTGCGGTTCCCCGACAACGCGAATGCCACATAGACCCTGCTGCCGTCCGGGCTGACGGCCAGCGCGCGCGGGTTGAGGCCGAGGAGGGGAATCCGATCGAGTTCCTCCCGTGTCCCGGCATCGAACACGGCGAGCGCGTGGCTCCGGCCAACCGACACGAAGGCCCGGCCGCGCGCGAAGACGACGTCCATCGGCTCGTCCCTGACGCGGAGAGTGGCGACGACCATGCCACGTGAGACCGACACGACACTGACGCTGTCGGACACCTCGTTGACGACCCAGACCTCGTCGTTCGATCGCGGATGGACCGAAACCGGTTCGATGCCGACAGGAATTTCGGCGATCAGCCTGGGTGTGGCCGGATGGGTGAGATCGAACACCGAGACCCGCGCGTCCGGGGTGTTGACGGCGAACAACCGGGTGCCGTCGGCGGACAGACGGATGGGATTGGTCTGTTTGCCCTCGAAATTGACGAATTCCTGCGCTGGGGCGGCGAGGGCCAGGAAGCCGAGGGCGGTGAACAGGCGGAAACCCTGGAGCGGCGGGATCGGGCGGCGGGCGGGAGGGAAATCAATCGATTTCATAAGCGTCTCGATTCTCCCCCTGCTACAGGATCGGGCGAAGAAGGTTACAGCCCGCGGATTCCCACTTGGGCTTTCCCGAGGCTCGCCCTCATAGGGACGAGGATGGTCGGACCGGAGCAACGTGTTGAGCCGGTCCTCTGACACTAGGCTCGCGCGAGCGCGTTTTCGCTGACGAACAGATTTCGGGCGCGGAAGGCAGGAGGACTTTCCAGGAGCAAAACGGCGCGGAGCGCCGCCAAAGGCGATGCAAACCACGGGCGATGCAGCATGCGGGAGTCGTCGGCGGTCCATGCCGGAACGGAAAGTTGCCAGACGCGCGCAAGCTCTTCGGCAGTCGCAGCCAGATAAGCGTCCTGCACGCGGCCGGAATCGCCGCATGGTTGCGTTAGCCGCGGCGGAGTGTCGGCCAGCGCCCGGGCATCCGGCGCGGCGTAGAATTCGTCGAGGAAATTGGCCAGGCAGCGGTCAAAGGATTCGCCGTTGAGGGTGAGTTGCGCGACTTCGGCCAGTGTTTTGGGTCTCATATTTTCCCTTCTTCGAAGAGGCCCTCGACCAGGTATTGTGTCTTTACCGGGATGCGGTTGGCCGGATAGTATTGGCCGACCAAATCCAAAGATTCCTTCGCGGAGTTCAACTTCAGCCGGCGAATCAGAAACACGATATCCGCAATATCCGAGGGTTCATCCTTCGCGCCGCCGATGCGTGCTGCCATGCATTTCATGGCCAGCAGATATTCGGGAACGGGCATGGTCAGACGCAAGTGGGGGAACTGCGGGAGGTTGCCTGTTGTCGTCTCGTGGCGCGCGGAGATGAAACCTTTGACGCCATCGTTCAACCAGCCCGCGGGCAATTGTTGATCCTCCCCGACGCGGCGTGCGGCTTCGCGGATGACTTGAGCGGGTTGAAACAGCGCATCCACATCCTTCGTTGAAAGACGGGCGGTGAAGGCCAGCACCATGACCGTGCCGCCGAACAGACAGATCTCGCCGGTGACGTGCTGTTGTCCGAGGTGATCGGACAGGGCGCTCAAGGCGGCGAGAATCTGGTCCCGCGTCAAAGCTGACTTTTCATCCCGCCCGTTCATCACAGGCGAAAGCATCCCAAACCAGGCAGCGCTTTTCCACCTTCGCTTTCACCCGTGCATCCCCAAGTTGTCGGTAACGAGCCAGCGAATCGGAGGGACGAGCTCCGCGAGTCCTCAACCCAACGCTCCACACCGTTGCGGCCTCGTGGAACCCGGCCCTCCGAAGCGCCGTTTGGCGGAGTTCGCACCTCTACCCACCATTCCGGGATGCGCGGCGCCGCTGCCAGGCCGGTCGCTCAAGCTGGAGATTCAGTCAGGGTTGGGCTGGGCAGAGGTTTGCTCGAAGGGGACGGCGCGGAAGAGTTGGACACCCCGTTCGCGACCTGCCAGGGCGAGGGTGTTGCCGTCGGGGGAAAAGGCGGCGGAAGCAAGCAGGTTCTGCCGGGAGGAGAGGTCTCCCGCATCCAGCATGGCGGGCAGATGCCAGATCCTGGCTGTGCCGCCGAACGACGTCGCCACGAGGTTGATCTCATCAGGTGAGAACGCCAGGCCGCTGATCGGTCCCAGGTGGCCGGAGAGGACTGGCAGGTTCCGGGGCGATGGGAGGTCATCGAGGTTCCAGAGGAGGACGATGCCGTCGCCGTCGCCGGAAGCCAGGGTTTGGCCGTTGCGGGAGAAGGCCAGGGCACTCACGGGGGCGGCGTGGTCGGGGAGGGTGGCGACGGGTTGCGCTGTTTCATAATTCCACAGAGTGACCGGCTGCGAATCCGCCAGACGGGTCCATCCGCCGTAGGCCAGGACCCCGCCCCGCGGCGAGAATGCGAGGATGTAAACCAGCTCCCGGGTTTCGAGCCCCCCGGTCTGGCGCCCGGTCCGCGCATCCCAGAGCCGGAGTGTGCGGTCGTCGCCGGCGGTGCCCAGGGTTTTCGAATCCTGTGCGAAGGCGACACAGAGCACCGTGCCGGTGTCGTGGGTCAAACGGTGCCGGAGTTGCCGGGTCTCGAAATCCCACACGAGGACGGTGCGATCGCCCCGGCCCATGGCCAGGAGCCGGCCGTCCGGCGAAAGGGCCAGGGGCCGGTAGTGCGGCGTGTAGGGTTCAGCGGGCGGGGCCGTGTCGTCGGGATCCTCCAGAGTTCCGAGCCATTCCTCGCTGACGGGATCGAAGAGCTTCACCTTGCCGCCGTCGGCTGCCACCGCCAGCGTCCGTCCGTCCGGGGAGAACCGCGCCTGCCACGCGCCGGTTGGCAGCGCGGTTTCGAGGGGCGAAGCGGGGCTGACATCGGTGTTCCAGAGTTTGATGGCACCGTCGCGGCCGCCGCTCGCCAGCAGCCGACCGTCGGGGGAGAAGGCGAGGGCGATGCCCTGCCCTTCGGGGTGTCCCTTGAAGCCGGCCCGTTCGCGCTCCGGCTCGGCGAGACTCCAGAGCGCGACGACGGATTCGTAGCTCGAGGAGGCGAGCAGGGTCGAGTCGGGGGAGAAACGGAGTTCGAACATGGGGGGGTGGTGCGGCCCGCGGAGAGTGTGAAGCCGTTGCTGCGAGGCCAGCCCCCAGATCTCTATCCCGGGACTGCTGATGAAACCCGCGGCCAGAAGCGTGCCGTCGGGGGACAGTGCCAGGCAGCGCGCGTGATCGGTCAGGACCAGCCGGACCTCCGAGGTCAGGTCCGGGACGGAAAGCAGCCGCACCGATTTGTCATGCAGGGCGATGGCCAGCGTTGAACCGTCCGCCGAAAAAAGGAGCCTGTTATCGAGCATGTAAGGGCTGTGAAAGGCGATCCCGGCCAGCTCACTGACCTGCCGGCCGGTGGCAACCTCCCAAACCCGGAGCACCCGCGGCTGCGCCCGGTCCACCGCCGCCGCCCAGCGGCCATCCGGGGAGAGCCGCAATGGCCACATGCCTCGGAGTCGGCCGTCGAGGATCTCGACCGCCCGGGCCGTGGTGGTGTCCCAAAGCATGAGCCGTCCATCATTGCGGTCGAACGCCAGGGTCCGGTTGTCATCGAGGAAGAAGAGGGAACCCATCCACGAAGTCTGACCTCCCAGGGTGGCGACCGGCCCAAGCGAACCGACATCCCAAACCCGGATGACGCCATCGCGGTCTCCAGCGGCGGCGACCCGCGTTCCGTCGGGGGAGAAGGCGACTTTGCAGATGTATTCCTGGTGACTCTGGAGGGTGGCCTGCTCCTGATGACAAAGCCACCAGAGCTGCCGCCATTCGAAGCCGCGAAGCTGTTCGAGACCGCTGTCGGGACCGTATTTCCGGAGCAGGGCCAGCACGTCTCCGGTTCGCGCGTCGTTCCATGCCTGCCGGGCAGCCTTCATCTCCACCGCGTAGAGGGTCCTTTGCATGACGTCGGCCTTCTGTTGCAGCAGGTCACCGCGAATCTCGGCCCGGCGCCACTGCCAGAACACTCCGCCCATGGCCAGCCCGAGCACGGACGCCATGGCGGCGGAGAATGCGGCGACCAGCGGCCTGCGACGGACCCACTTTCGCAGCCGGACAGCCATGCCTGCCGGGCGGGCCAGGACCGGCTCGTGGCGCAGCCAGCGGTCCAGGTCATCCGCCAGCGCCTCGGCCGATCCATACCGGTCCCGGGGTTCCTTCTCGAGGCACTTGAGGCAGATCGTCTCGAGATCGGGGTCCACCGCCGGCCGGATCGAGCGAGGTGATGGAACGCTGCGCTCGACCACCTGGCGCAGGGTCTCCATCGGGGTGGGTCCGCGAAACGGAACCCGTCCTGCAAGCAATTCGTAAAGGATCGCACCCACGCTGTAGATGTCGGCGGAGGTCGTGAGCTGCCTGGATTGGCCGGCCGCCTGTTCGGGAGCCATGTAACTGGCGGTGCCCAGAACCGCCTCGGTCAGGGTCAGGTCACTCGCCTTCTCTGCGATTCTGGCCAGTCCGAAGTCACTGACGAACGGCTCGCCCTGCTGGTCGATGAGAATGTTGGCCGGCTTCAGATCCCGGTGCAGGATGCCCTGCTGGTGGGCGCAATGGATGGCGCGGGCGACCTTGGCCACCAGCACCGCCGCCTCCGCGGGCCGGCAGACAGAGGGAGGGTCGGGCGACGAAGCCGGCGCCCCATGTCCCATGCTCCGCCCGGAACCGGTGGCCAGACGTGCAGCCAGCGTCGAGCCCTCGATCAGCTTCATCGTGTAGTAGTGCTGGCCTTCGTGCGCCCCGATCTCATAGACCGGAACGATGTGCGGGTGATCCAGTCGCGCCGCCGCCTCGGCTTCGGTGTGGAATCGCTCGATGAATCCTTGAGAGGCGGATCGGCCTGGCAGGACCATCTTGAGGGCGACCACCCTGTTCAAACTTCGGTGTCGCGCCTTGAAGACGATCCCCATGCCGCCACGCGCGATTTCCTCGATCAATTCATAGTCCCCAAACGAGGAGCGTTGCGTGCCGTCCCACGGCAACGGCGGCCCCATCCGGTCGGTCGTTGTCGCGCCCGAGCGGGATGGCAGGGTCCCTTCCGGTGGGCTGGAAGGCATCAGGCCGTCCTGAAGCAGGCACATGGCGCAGAGATCCCCGGCGGCGAACCCGTTGATTGCATTGCCGCATCGGGCACAGGCCTGCTTCTTGTTCATGACCCACCCTTCGCTTCGGTGCGTTGCATTACGACGGAATCTCCAGCCGATATCCCCGGAGGTTACGGCCCGGGGCTAACCCGGCGTCTCGAGGCGGTTGCCCAGGGCAGCCATCAAGTCCCGCAATTCTCCGTCCACCTGGTCGGGATGGCCGACGGTGCGGCCCACCTCGGTCCGCAGGAGATCCCGAAAGCGCCGGCGCAACCGATGCACCGCCACCTTCACGGCGCCCTCGCTCATGCCGAGCCGCGTCGCGAGTTCACCATACGGCGCCGACCCCTTCGCACCCCACACGGAGGCCTTGAGGACCTCGAACAGTTCCGCCTTTCCGGCCGAGGCATAGCGCTCGCGCAATTCACGCAGGGATCGTTCGAGCAGGGTCACGGCCCAGCGCCGGTCGTAAAGGGCCTCGGGAGACGGCCCTTCCTCGACGTCATTCGCGTAAAGGCTTTCCGCCGTCCGCGGATCGAGCGGGACGACGGCATGCCCGCGTCCCCGTTTCCCGGTCCGGGCCCGGGCCCACTCGTTGAAGAGAAAGTGGCGCAGGGAGGTGAGCAGGAAGGTGCGGAACCGTCCCCTTTCCGGATCCGCCAGTCGCAGATGCTTCTTTCGAATCAGCCGGGCGAAGAACTCCTGGGTCAGGTCCTCGGCGTCCGCAGGTGAATGCCCGTGGCGCCGGACATAGGCGTAAAGCGGATACCAGTAGGCGCGACACAGCGTCTCGATCGCATCCGCCGCACCCGGCATCGAGCTGTGTCCGGCCGTCAGCACCATGCTCCAGTGGGTGGAAGCGAAGGCCTGCCTCGGTGACTTTTTCGCGTTCGTGGGGTCCATGGCCGGAGAGAGCCTTGCGCCGATGCACCTGCCGGTCCTGCCACCATCCTGACCCTGTCCCAGAAAAAGCAAATTCCTATCCGCTGTCCCGGCTCATCTCCGCATCGCCTCGCGGCCGTACGTCAGCCGTCGCCAGAGCCATTCCGCGGGACCGAACCTGAAACGTTTCAACCACCAGACGCTGAGGGGAAGTTGCACCGCGTAGATCACCACGGCCAAGCCCGCTCCCGCGGCCATCCCCACCGAACCATACCAACCCAGTCCGTAGCTGTAGAACAGCGTGGTGCAGACCAGGGATTGGAACAGGTAGTTGCTCAATGCCATGCGCCCGGCGGCGGCGACCGGTTGAAGCGCCCGCCGCCAGCCTTCCCGTTGCAACAGCAAGACGAGCCCGCTCGCGTAGCACAGTCCCAAGGCCGGTCCGCTGATGGCCAGCGCCCCCAGGGCAACAACCGACGCGAAATTCACATTCGATGCATCGCTGGCCGCATGACCCAATGCGTAAACCCCACTGGCCGGCAACCCGATCAGCAAACCCCAGACACCTACACGCCGGACCCACGGCAGGTTGGCCCCGACATGCCGCAGGATGCCGCGGCGCCCGGCGCAGAAGCCCAGGAGGAACATCGGAAACACCATCGACGCAACCACCCAGACAAACTGATACAGGAACGCCACATTCCGACCGCGCTGGACGAAGATCTCGCCCATGCCGCCCTGCGCAAACACGCGGAGGTTTTCCTCCGACTGCCGTGCGTAGGATTCGTTCGCAGCGGCCAGTTCCTTTTCAATCATCCCGGCGACGTTGGGCAACATCGAAGCCACCGCGAACAACACCCAGAAGGCGGCGTAAAGGAGCACTGGAAGTGCGAGAAACACCGCCGCCCAAATCAGCAGCGTCCGGGATTGGCAGCGGAGAAACGCGAGCAACAGAAACCCCAGGATCGCGTAGAGGACGAGGATGTCCCCCTCCCACAATAGAAGCGTGTGCGCCAGTCCGATCCCGAACAATGCAGTCAGACGCCTCGCGTAGCGGCCGGCAAACGGGACCCCGTGCGCGTCCGCCCGCTCCATCTGGATCGCCACGCCCACGCCGAACAGAAAGGAGAACAGCGAATAGAATTTGCCTTCGGCAAGGATCCGAATCGTCCAGCCGGCCACCGCGTCGGCACGCGAGGCCGTCCCCATCGGGTTGCCCAGCACCAACTGGTAAACCGGCCAGCCGAAGAGGGCCATGTTGACGAGCAGAATGCCGAACAGCGCGAAGCCGCGCAGCACGTCCAGCGTTTCAATCCGTTCCACAGGAAGGACCGGCCCTGGACCATCAGGCCGGAACCCGGCAATGACGGGCGGCACCTCCGGCGGGATGAGGCTCGGCATCACGGCGTCGTACACGAAGCCGCCCGGACTGGGAACGCGAAACAAGCGCCGCGGGGAACCAGCGGTGCATCCCGGAGTTGTGGGTGGGGTGCGAACTCCGCCCAGCGGCGCTTCGGAGGGCCGAGTTCCATGGGGCCGCAACGGTGTGGAGCGTTGGGTTGAGGACTCGCAAAGCTCGTCCCTCCGATTCGCTGCCTCCTCCCCCACACCTCCGGGATGCACGGGGCAACCAGGGGCAAGGGCTGACGCCCGATCCGGGGAGGACCCGGTGAGAATGGGTGTCCGGCCGTGTGGATTGGAGGATTCCAACACCCGTCGGACGGGGTGCGTTTCGCCAGCGCAAGGGGCCATTCCCGAGTTGTCACGGCTCGGCGCAGTGGCGCAATCTGGGCGCGTGAGCGACATGACCGCCAGCCAAGAGCGCAAAGCCGAGATCCTTCGGCGCGTCCAGGCGGGTGAGAAGGCGACGCACGTCGCCCGGGACGTCGGGGTCACCAAACAATACGTTTCGTGGCTCCTTAAGTTTTCGAAGGAGGCTGGCGTCGAGGCGACGATCTCCCGCCGGCGCGGCCGGCAAAAGGAGCTGGCGCTGACCAAGGAGGAAGCGGAGGCCGTGCGGGCGCGCCTGCTCTCTCTCCGTCCGGCGGACGATCCCGCGCCCGGCAATTTGTGGCGCGCGGACGAGATCAAGTTGTGGTTCAGGCGAACCTATGGCCGCACGCTGAGCATTCATCAGTTGCGTCGCGTCTGCACCGATTACGGTCTCCGGCTGGCGCCCTCCCTGGACGCCAGGGATCTGCTGGATGATCCGGAGCTGGGGGCAGAAGCGTTCCACGCTCCGAAAAGTCCGGGGGCTGTATCGGCAGGTTCTGAGGATGACGACGACGGCATCTTTACGCGCAAGCGGGGGCGTCCCAGGAAGTCCGAGTCCTTCGAGACCAGCCGGATGTCGGATCGAATGATGCAGCAGATCCTCAAGGCGAACGAGGAAGCTGCGGCCATCATGGCGCGGGCACGCGAGCAGGAGGCCGCCAGGCTGGCAGCCGATCCGGTCCCACCGGTCCGATTGGGTCCCAAGATCGGCCGCAACGACCCCTGTCCGTTCGATCCCAAGATCAAGTTCAAGCGATGCTGCGGCGCCACCGGTGCGGTGCGTTGCACCCGTCAGGGCACGGAGCAGCCTCCGCCGTAACCGACAGGATTCGCGTCCATGGCGAGTCCGGGGACTCGGGCCATCCCCCGCCCGGGTCCGCGTGTCGGGGGATCTGACCGCAACCCGCCATGAAAGCCATGCCTTCCCTGCCCTGCCCCGCCGGCCGAACCCCTCGACGCGAATTCCTGCGACGTCTCGGTTTCGCTGCCGCGTCCATCCCGGTCCTGGGTTCGCGGTTCGAACTGCGAGCCGAGCCCCGATCGGCTCAGGGCCTCGACGTGCGCATCACGGATCGCGGTGCGCGGACTCACCGGAGCGACCGGAACACCGTCGCGATTCAGGCCGCCCTGGATGCCTGTCACGCGGCCGGCGGCGGAACGGTGCGCGTGCCGCCGGGACGTTTCCGCACCGGCGCCCTCCTGCTGAAATCGAATGTGCGCCTGCATCTCGAGGAGGGCGCCATTCTTCAGGGGTCGGACGACTGGCAGGACTACCCGGCGTTCGGCGACGGGTCCGGCGGCCGGAGGCAATGGGGCGACGGCGAATGGTCCAATGCGCTGCTGACCGCGTTGGACGCGACGAATATCCGCATCGACGGGCCGGGCACGATCGATGGTGTGGACTGCACCCGTCCGCAGGGGGAGGAGGGGTTCCGCGGGCCGCACGCCCTGGTGCTGCGGAACTGCCGCGACATTTCGATCCGCGACATCACGGTCCGGCGCGCCGGGAATTATGCCCTGATGTGCTTCGACTGCCGCGATGCCGTTGTGGCAGGCGTCAGGGTGCGGGGCGGCCACGACGCCCTGCACACCCAGCGCTGTGAACGATTCCGGGTGGTGGATTGCGATTTCCGGACGGGCGACGACGGGTTTGCCGGGTGCGACAACGCGGACTTCGAGATCCTCAACTGCCGGATCAACTCGTCCTGCAACGGGTTTCGCCTGGGGTGCGAGCGACTGGTTGTCCGGGACTGCCACCTGTGGGGGCCGGGCGAGTACGAGCACAAGATCAGCGGCCGGACCAACATGCTGGGCGCCTTCGTCCATTTTGCCCCGCGCGACCGCCATCCCCAGCGGCCGAGCGACGACTGGCTCATTGAGAACCTGACGGTGGACCGGGCGGAGGCGCTGTATTTGTACGACTTCGAGCGCGGGGGCTGGATGCAGGGCCAGCCGGCGCGCCGGCTCCACTTCAGGAACATCCGGGCGACCCGGCTTGCGCGCACCACCCGTGTGGTGGGCGACGCCGGACGTCAGTTTCAACTGACCCTGGAGAACGTTTCCCTGTCGCTGCACGGGGCCCACCTCGATCAACCGGTGCTCGACGTCGACCGGTTCGACACGCTGACCCTCCGCGATGTGCGCCTGGCCAACAGCGGCGCCCAGCCGGTCCTCCAGGTCCGGCACGGCCATCGGGTGCGGATCGAGGGACTGACCGCCGTACCGGACAACAGCCGGCCGTGGCGGATCGAAGGGGTGGACGCGGTGGAAGGCGCTGAGCCGTAGCCACGCGGCAAGGTCGGGCGCGCTGGCTTGATCTCTTCGGGCAGGAGCTTCGTCGTTCGCTCGTTCCGTAACCCGGTTCCGATCCGCGCCTCGCTCACGCCTCGTCCTGCCCGGGAATCCGCGGCGCCATCGCCCTCCTCCTGACTCCATGGATACGGCTTAGCCTTGGATTGGTGGGGAGGGTGGGGCAGACTGCCGTTCAGATCGATGAGACGGACATGCACGGCATTCCTGGGCGTTGCGTTGGCGTGGCTGTGGCTGGCGTCGCTGCCGGTCGCGGCGCAACCGCATCGCGCGACGCATTTGGGGAACCCGGCGACGCGGTTTGCCCCGCCGATACAACGGCCCGAGGAACTGCGCGCCCGTTTCCGCGATCCGACGCTGCGCCCGGACATCGCATCGATCCTTCGCCAATGGGGGTGGCAGGGGGATCTGGGCGATCTGTTCGAGGCGGCGGAGACGGCGCCGATCACGGAGGTGCATCTCCCCCGGGGCACCCGGTTGCCGTTCATGTCGTCGAGGAACCGGGGGCGTCCGGTGGTGCTGCGGGATGTGATCTGGGAGGGGCGGCAACCGATCGATGCGTACGTGTTCGTGTTCAACTCGAACGGGCGGCGATATCGGTGCGTGACGCCGAAGGCTTGCAGCAACTTCCTGCTGGTGGACCTGGGGGCCGTGCGGCCGGAACTCGAATTGGAATTGTCGGTGCCGCCGCAGGTGACGACCTGCGATCCGTGGGAGGTGCGGCTGCGGTTGCGAAACGCGGGTCATGATGCGCTGACCGACGTTCGCTGGACCGCCGCGCTGGCGGAGGGGCTGGACGTGGGGCCGGGGGGGATGCTGACGGGCACGATCGCTGTGTTGCGGGCGGGTGAGGTGCGGGACGTGCCGGTGCCGATGCGGGCGACGGCAGGCGGGGGAAAGTCGATGACATGGCAGGCGGTGTCGGCGGAGGGGGGCCGGGCCGAAGCCGTCGGCAACACGACGGTGCGGGGGCCGCGCCTGACGATCGATTGCGTGGCGCCGCCACGGGTGTTGCTGGGGCATCCGCTGGAGATCTGCCTGGTGGTCCGCAACACAGGGGACGCGGCGGACCTGGTCACGGTGACTCTGCCGGTGCCGCCCGGGGTGACGGTGGTGAGCGCGTCGCAAGGCGTGGTGTATGTGCCGCCGAATCTGACCTGGGACCTTGGGGAATTCGTGCCGGGCGCGGCGGTGCGAATCTGCGCGACCTTCGAGGCGCCCGATCTGGGCGGGGTGACCTTTGCCGCCGCCGCGCACGGTGCATGTGCGGAGCGGGTGGTGACGGGGTGTGAGCCGCGGGTGGTGGGAGTGCCGGCGATTCTGCTCGAATTGGTGGATGTGGAGGACCCGGTGCCGGTGGGGGGCGAGGTGGTGTATGAGATCCGGGTCACCAACCAGGGCACCGCGGCCCTGACCAATGTGCGCCCGGTGGGAACGGTGCCGGATTTGCAGGAGTACGTCTCGAGCACAGGCGCCACACCGGCGCATCTCGAGGACGGGGGACGCCTGGTGATGGAACCGGTGGCCACCCTGGAACCTCAGGCCACGGCGTCGTGGCGGGTGGTGACGCGGGCGCTGGAGGTGGGAATCGCGCATTTCCGGATCGACCTTTCCAGCGACCAGTTGCCGCGAGCCTTCGGCGAACTCGAAAGCACCAACCAATACTGAGCCGTGACGGCAGCTCCAGTCCGTCCGGAAGAAGTTCGTCGTCGCCTCCGACGGGCTTCGTTACGCTCCGCTCCATGGATTCCATGAACCGACTTGTTCTGTACGCCCTCGCCTGCTTCGCGACGGTTCATTCCTCCATCGCCGCCCCGTTGCCGGAACCCGCCAGGGGCGAGACCATCGTGCTTCTTGGCAACGGCCTGCCCGAACGCGAACAGAACTACGGCCGCTGGGAGACCGAGTTCTATCAGCGCTTTCCCGACGCCAGTCTCGTGATCCGCAACATGGGGTATCAAGGCGACACCCCGGCCTTCCGACCCCGTCCAGGCCAGCCCGATCAATGGGCGTTTCCCGGTGCAGCGGAGTTCCGGCCCGAATTTCAGATGCACTTCGGCATCGGCCATTACGACAAGCCGGACGACTGGCTCAAGCTCGTGAAGGCCGACACGATCCTCGCCTTCTTCGGCTTCAACGAATCCTTCGACGGACCCGACCATGTGGACCGTTTTCGCGCCGAACTGACAGCCTTCGTCCGGCACACCCTCGCCCAGCAGTACAATGGCCGTTCCGCGCCCCGGCTTGTCCTGGTCTCGCCCATTGCCTTCGAGGATCGCTCCCGGGACTACGATCTCCCCAGGGGCGACGCGGAGAATGAGAACCTCGCGCTCTACACCCGTGCCATCCGTGCCGTCGCCGAAGCGCACAATCTTACCTTCGTCGATCTGTTCTCCGTCTCGAAACAGCTCTACGCACAGCACCGAAATCCGCTGACTGAGAACGGCAGCCATCTCAACGACGACGGTTACGCCGCCACCGCCGGGCCTCTTGTCGAGGGCATCTATGGCCGCGGCCCGCATCGGGCAACGGCACAGGCCGGCCTGCTCCACGCCGCGGTGCAGGAGAAGATTTGGATGTGGTTCAACGACTACCGGATGCTCAACGGCGTGCATGTCCACGGCCAGCGGTACCGCCCCTACGGCAATGTCAATTACCCGGAGGAGATCGAAAAGATCCGGCAGATGACGGCGTTGCGGGACCGGAAGATCTGGGACATTGCGCAGGGCAGGACCTCGGACCTCACGGTGGATGACTCCACAACCCGCCCGCTGACGCCCATCGAAACCAACTTCCGTCGCGAGATCACCTATCTCGACGAACAGGAGGCCCTGAAGACGTTCACCCTGCTGCCCGGTTACGAAATCAGCCTGTTTGCCTCCGAACGCGAGTTTCCCGAGTTGCGCAATCCCGTCCAGATGTCCTTCGACAACAAGGGCCGGCTGTGGGTGTCCGTATTGCCCAGCTACCCGCACTACGTTCCCGGCGGCACGCGACCCAACGACAAAATTCTCATCCTCGAAGATACCAATGGCGACGGCCGTGCGGACAAGCAGACGGTCTTCGCGGACGGCCTCTCATTGCCCATCGGCTTCGAACTCGCCCCCGAAGGCGTCTATGTCTCCGAGGAACCCAACCTGATCCTGCTCAAGGACACCAACGGAGATGACCGGGCCGACGAGAAGGTCGTCCTGCTTGGCGGCTTCGATTCCCATGACACGCATCACGCCATCTCGGCGTACACCGCGGACGCCTCGGGCGCATTCTACCTGAGCGAGGGCCGCTTCCTCCATTCGCAGGTCGAGACGCCGTACGGTCCCCGACGGTGCAACGACGGTGGCGTCTGGCGCTTCGACCCGAAGAGCTGGCGCCTCGAACGCTGGTCGCAGGCCGACTACAACAACCCGTGGGCGGTGGCCTTCGACGAATGGGAACAGGGTTATATCTCCGATGCGTCGAGCGGTGACAACTACTGGGCGCTGCCGGTCTCGGCAAAGATGCCTTACGGCATCGAGATTCCCAAGGTGGACCAGTTCGCTCCGCGCCGTGCCCGGCCGACGTCCGGCTCCGAGTTTGTCTCGTCCAGGCATTTCCCCGACGCCGTGCAGGGTCACTTCATGATCTGCAACAGCATCGGCTTCCTGGGCATCAGCTACCACGAGATCTGGGAGGAGGGCTCCGGCTTTTACGGCAAGGTGGCGGGTGACCTGCTGTCCTCGACCGATCCCAATTTCCGTCCGGTCGATCTCGAGACCGCACCGGACGGCTCGCTCTATGTCGTGGACTGGCACAACGCGCTCATCGGTCACATGCAGCACAGCGCCCGCGACCCCAACCGCGACACCGCGCACGGCCGCATCTATCGCATCACCCATCCGTCGCGCCCGCTGGTGGTGCCGCCGAAGATCGCCGGCGCAAGCCTCGCGGAGCTGCTGGAGAATCTGAAACTGCCAGAGTACCGGGCCCGTTACCGCACCCGCCGCGAACTGCGCGGGCACCCGGCCGGTGAGGTCCTTCCGGCGGTGAAACGCTGGGCCGCCTCCCTCGACCAGAGCGATCCGAACTACGAACGCTATCTGTGCGAGGCGTTGTGGGTGACGTGGGCGCAGAACCAGGTCGATGCCGGCCTTCTCCAGCAGTGCTTCGCCGCGCGCAGTCACCAGGCGCGGGCCGCCGCCGCCAACGTGGTGCGCCACGCCTGGCGCAGAATCCCCAACAGCACCGCCCTCCTCCTCCAGGCGGCGAACGATCCCCACCCGCGGGTCCGCCTCGAAGCCATCGTTGCCGCGTCCTGGCTCGACAACCCCGCTGGCGCCCGCATCGCCCTGGAAGCCCTCCGGCATCCCTTCGACCGCTGGATGGGCCCCGTTTTCGATCTGATCATGAAGCAGACCCTCGCCGACGATGTCCTGGCACTGGAGAAAACCGGTGCCCTGGCCGCCATCAAGCAGGCCAACCCGCGCGCCGTCGAGTATCTCGACGGCAGACTCGACCTCGCCAGCATCGCGCCCACCGAGGACAACCGGCCGCAGGGACCCACCCGCAATCTCACGGCCTCCGAAAGGAAGACGTACGACCTCGGTCGCGAGATCTACCGACGGGATGGTCTCTGCGTCTCGTGCCATCAACCCAACGGCCTCGGCATCGCGAACATCTACCCGCCACTCACCGCCATCGACAATCCGTGGATCACGGACAGCGACGAACGCCTCATCAAGATCGTGCTCAAGGGTCTCTGGGGTCCGATGGAACTGGCCGGCCAGCAGTACGATCCCGGCAAGGGCGTCCCCCCCATGCCCGGCTTCGGACCCGTGCTCAACGACGACGAGATCGCCGCCGTCATCAGTTATGTCCGCCAGTCCTTCGGCAATGACCTGCCCTTCATCTCCCCGGCCGCCGTGCGGGCGGTCCGCGCCAGGACCGAGGATCGCCGGGACTTCTACCTGATGGAGGAGATCATGCGGGAGCACCCGATTCCGGGCTGGGAGGAGTGGCAGAAGTCAGCGACCCCGCTGGAGTCGTTTGAGTAGGAGACAATCGGGTCATGGTCCTCGCTGCCACGGCCCGGTGGAAGTGGATATGTCGGGTGCGGAGGGACCGCTGGCGACCGAGTGGATCGCGCCGGTGGATGGCAGGAGAGTGATGGGCAACCCGGTTGCCGGCGCCATCAAACACGCCTTGCGGGCGCCTTTCCAAGGTCCAGCCGTGCTTGTGGCGGGCAATACGATATAGAAACTGCACCTCATGAAACCCTCCCTTGTTCCGCCGACCCCTTCCGGACGTTGGTTTCCTCCGCAGGGACTGCTCCGGTCGGTCCTCGCCGCTGCGCTGCTCCTGGCCAGCCTCATGCCGTCCGTACGCGCCGCTGAACGCTGGGGTGTCTTCGAAGTCGTCCTCGGCGGCCCCGACTCAGGCAATCCCTACCTCGAAGTGCAATGGTCCGCCACCTTCACCCAGGGCGACCGACAGGTGACCGTGCCCGGGTTCTGGGACGGCGACGGCGTTTACCGGGTCCGCTTCAGCCCGCCGACGATGGGGGAATGGCGGTACCGGACCCAGGGTTCGGTGCCGGAACTCGAGGGGAAGACCGGGGTCTTCACCGTCCATGCGCCCGCCCCCGGCAACCACGGTCCGGTCGAGGTGTTCGACACCCATTACCTCCGCCATGCCGACGGCACGCCGCATCATTCGTTCGGCACCACCTGTTATGTGTGGACCCACCAGCCCGAACCGCTGCAGGAGCAGACCCTGGGAACGCTGGCGGCTTCGCCTTTCAACAAGATCCGGTTCTGCGTGTTTCCCAAGAGATACGCCTACAACCAGAACGAGCCCGAACGGTTCGCCTTCCGGAAGGGCGCGGATGGGAGGTTCGATTTCACCCGGCCAGACCCGTCGTTCTGGCGGCATCTCGAACGCCGCATCCTCGATCTGCAGCGGCTCGGCATCGAGGCGGACCTGATCCTGTGGCATCCCTACGACCATTGGGGCTTCTCGGAGATGGGGCGCGACCACGACGACCGTTACCTGCGCTACGCCATCGCGCGGTTGGGCGCCTTCCGCAATGTCTGGTGGTCGCTGGCCAACGAGTACGACCTGATGGCCCCGGGCGCCATGGCCGGGCATCGTGGCGACAAGGCGATGGCCGACTGGGACCGGTTCTTCCAGATCCTGCACGCGGAGGACCCACACCAGCGGCTGCGCGGCATTCACAACTGCCGCGGGTTCTACGATCACGCCAAGCCCTGGGTCACCCATGCGAGCGTGCAACACGGGGACCTGGTCCGGACCCTGGAGTGGCGCAGTCAGTATGGCAGACCGGTGATCGTGGACGAATGCGGCTACGAGGGTGACATCCCGCAGGGCTGGGGCCGGCTGGGCGCGCAGGAAATGGTCCGGCGCTTCTGGCTGGGCACGATGACCGGCGGCTATGTCGGGCACGGAGAAACCTACCGGCATCCCGACGACATTCTCTGGTGGTCCAAGGGCGGCGTGCTGCACGGCGAAAGCCCCGCACGAATCCGATGGTTGAAGGATCTCATGGCCCAGGCGCCGCCGTTCCATCAACTGGCACCAAGCCGGACTCCCCAGGGCGGGCTGTGGCTCTCCAAGCCCGGCGAGTATGCCCTTCTCTACACCATGAACCAGCAGCCGCAGACCGTCCTCCTCGCCGGTTCTCGACCCTGGAAGGTGGACTTGATCGAGCCCTGGGAGATGACGGTCACGGCGATGGGTTCAGCTTCGGCAGGCGAATTCACCGTCACACCGCCCAAGGCCGATCTGGTGTATCGCTTCACTCCCAATGCGCCGGGTGAACAACTGCGGCCCTAAGAGCCTGTCTGAAAACTGGGAGGGGCCCTGCGACGAGGGGTTTTGGCCTGGGCCAAGGCGGCGAGGCCGGCGCATCCCCGCAGCGGGCTGTAACGGTCGAGTCAACGCAGGCCCAGGCCGAAAGGACCGCCGCCCGAAGGGTTGTCGCGGAAATGGCCGGCTGGCTTCGTTGCTCCTCGGTCACAGACCGCTGGCGGGTAGGCTCCCTCCTCGCGCCTCGCCATCCGGCCTTTTCCGCGACAACAGGGCCCCTTCCAGTTTTCAGACAGGCTCTAAACGAAGGAGAGCCGCCATTGCGGCTCTCCCTTTCCGGCTCCAGCCCGGGCGGGTTCCTGCGAGCCCGCCCGTTGACCGTTAGTATTTCACGCCGCACCCGTAGGGCCGCGTCTGCTTCACCGCGACCTCGGTGCCGGCCAGAACCGCCTCAACCGCCTCGCGCACGAAGTTCCGCGCCTTCCTTGGATCGCCGCTCGGTGACGGATTGTCGTCGATCGCGCCGTCGTAGGCGAGCGCGCCGTCCCGGGTCACGACGAACATGTGCGGCGTCGTGCGCATTCCGTAGGCCTTCCCGATCGTCCCGGCGTTGTCATCCAGCCACGCCGTCGCCTTGATCTTCAGTTTCTCCCATTCCGCCTGCGCCTTCGATGGCGTGCGGTAGCTGGAGTTCCTGGCATGCGTCGAGTTGACGATCAACCACACCACCCCCTTGCCCGTCAGCTCCGCCTGAAGCTCCTGCATGGCGCCGTCCTTGTAGTGATGAACCACGAACGGGCAATCCTGGTTGTACGACTCGATCACCACCACCTTGCCCCGATAGTCCGAAAGCGAATGCGCCTTTCCCAGGATGTCCGTCCCTGTGAACTCCGGCGCCTTCGAGCCCACTTTCGCCGCACCGAATGCCGCCGCCGCTCCCAGCGCCAGAACCGTCGTCAACACTGTCCAATGTCGTGCAGAAAGTTTCATAGCGACCCCATCCGAATGCTTCCTTCCCGATTCGTCAAGGCCAAGCCTCACCCGGACCCGTGCATCCATGCATCCCGGAGTGGTGGGTGAGGACGGATGGCACGGGGTTGGCCGCACTCCGTTTGGTGTCCACGCTTCAGCGTGTCGGGGTGGTTTGAAAGGCTCACGCTGAAGCGTGTACACCCAACCGTCCTGGCAGGGGAGAGCGGACCCGGGGTCAGATCTGTGAAATTGACAAATCAGGCTCGGGATCGGGCGGGCGACGAGAATGCCAGATTCAGAGATCTGACCCCGACCCAGCACCGAACCCGGGAGAACCTGTGTGCTGCGCGAACTCACTCCAAGAGCCCGATCACCCGGATGAACCGGGTCGTACCGCCGATCGTGTTCGTGATGCTCGTGGCGGTGGTCGGCTCGCCCACGTCCTGCCACGGCTGGCCCACCGCGGCGGTCTCCTGAAGCTGGTAACGCGCGAACCCGGGGTTCCACTCGACCACCACCTGATCGCCTTCGCGGCGGATTCCGCGCATCAGGACACCGGTTGCCGGCCGGAGGCGAAAGGATTGCAGACCAATCAGTGGCCTTGGGAGTGACAGGTGTCCATGAGCCGCGCTGAGTGCGTAGAACAGAGGCGATTCGCCAAAACCGCCCAATCCCCTGGCAACGACTTCCTCGTAGGTTGCACCCAACCGTGCATCCCACGCGCGCACCTGGAGCCAGGCGTAGCCTCCACCTCCGACGTCAAGCACGAGGACACCGTTTCCCACAAAGTACCCTCGAGTTATTAGCGGCGCGCTCGCCCTCTGCCAAAGAACCTCAGCCAGGGCGGGAGCCATGGTCTCTGGTCTGGCGCCTCCGTACAATTCGGCCAAATAGTTGGTTCCTTCGAGAGGGATTCCTCGCGCGTCGAGAATCGGAGCGTCAAGCCCATCTCCCCGCGAGATGTTGCGAAAAGAAAAGTACCCCTGCGCCAGTCCAGACTGCGCGATGAGCAGGCCAAGCATTCCACATTTGAGGAGAGTCATTGCTTTCGCCGGGTTGGGGTTTTCGTTGCGAGGCAACGCCTATTGGGGCCAAGTCAGTCGAGCAAATCGAATATCGCTTTGATTTCGACCGTAAAGAGTGCCTTGGGCTGTGAGCCGATAATCGGTCCAGGTGACGTAAACGTAGGAGCTATCAGCCCACGCGCCGTTGTACTCGCCAACATGACCCTGATAGGCCGGTTCTGTAACGGTGAGCACGTCGTCATCCCACTCCGGATAGTGCCAGTGAAGGTTCACACCTCCCGGCGGATAAACCGGATCGTAATGGCCATTCGTCTTGTTCGCCGCCAAAGTTCCCGCAAATACCGGCGGAAAACTTTGCGTCGTGATCCGAAACTCGGTGCCGAAGGTCACGCTGCCGCCGCTCGCAATCGTCCCCCAACGGCCATACACGTCGATCAGGGAGTTGTTGGACGAGTCATTCCGCCGGTCGTACCAGGCGACGAACAGCCTGGTGCCATCCGGCTTGACGGCGATCACCGGCATCCACTGATCGTTGCTGGCGACACTGTTCACGCGGAGGGGACTGGTCCAGCTTGCGCCGCCGTTGCTGGAGCACACGAAGAAGACATCCGCCCTGTCACTGCCTGTTCCCTTGTCCGCGTAGGCGACGTAAAGATGGCCGGCCTTGCTGGAACTCGGATTGGCTGCGGGCACGGGAAAGGGAAAGACGCGAAAGGTGTCGTTCGAAGCCGAGGAGTTGCTGCGCTTGAGGGCCAGATCCCCGTATGCCTCCCCGGTGGTCACCGTTTGCAGGATCTGCTGGGGGCTCCCAACACTGGCGCCCCGACTCTGCACCTTTCGAAATTTGATGTAATTGTTGTAGGCGCCGCCACCCGCACTTTGCGAATCGAGCCAAAACACGTACGCCACGTGATTGGCATCGACTACCGGAATAGCTGACTGGACCTGTCCATTGGTCACAGATGCCGCGATCTCCTGAATGGTGTTCCAGTTGGCGCCGTAGTCCGTCGAAACCGTCAGCCACAGCTTCTGAGGTGGTCCAAAGGTCGTAAACGTGACATAGACATCCCGCTGTCCGGTGCCCGTGGCATTATCGACGGTGATCCAGGGCTTGTCGGTCTGGGTTTTGTCACCGCAGATGAGGGCAGGTGTGCCAAAGCTCACGCCCCCGTTTGTGGACTTCCAGAGGGGAATGCCCTTGTGGCCCGCATTGCGCGGAGACGTTCCCACCAAATAGACGAGCGATCCCGTAGTATCGACCGCCAGCACGGGGTCTCCGGCATCGCCATCGTCGGAGGTGCCGGAGCCTTGCGTGCTCAGCGGGGGAACCCCTTTGTCCACAAACACGGCTCCGCCGAATTCCGAAACGGCATAGCCGACCATTCTCGGTGTGTAGGAAGTCAAGAGGGAGCTTTGCCCCAGAGCGTACACACCCGAGTTGGAGTCCACGTAGGCGACCACGACATTTCCATTCAGGACCGCACACGTCGATTCGAACTGCGAATTCTGTTCCTTGCCGTAATCCGCGGCTGGGCTGTTGACGAGCACGTTGAAGGACAGTTCATACTCGAGCAGATCGCCAAGGCCGTCGGAATCGCTGTCCGCCAGGTTCGGCGAGGTTCCGAACAGGTACTCCTTGAAGTTGATCAACCCGTCGCCATCGGGATCGCCGTGGCCGTTCTGCGCGGAGGTGTTGCCGAAGTAGGTCACCTCCCAACTGTCGGGCAGTTCGTCGTAGTCGTTGTCGCCCTCGCAATCGAGGGTCATGCTCCCGCCGATGCAGCAGCCCGAGGTGGGCGTGGTCACGTTGCAGCGCTTGATGTTCGTCAGCGAAACCGTCGGCGAGTTCCAGCCACCAACGACGCCGGTCTGCGTGTTCTTGAATTTGGAATCCCGGACGGAGTGCGAAGCGCTCACCCCGGGATTCTGGTCGTAAACCACTCCTTGCTTCGCCCAGCGGACGGAGGCGTTGCGAATCTCCGTATTGAAATCGACGTAGTAAACCCAAAGAGCGGGATTGGCCATGTGGGCGGGACTGCCCGTGCTGCCGCTGATGACTTCACCATAGAGATTCTCATCCTTGGAAGTGAACACCACCGGAGAGCCCGACGACGGGAATGTGAAGTGCCCGTAAAGGTAGAGGTAGGCATTGTTGGCGTATTTGATCACCGCGCCTTCCCCAAAGGCGATCGAGTACCCGCTCACTCCGAAACCGGAGCTGATGTAGTAGGTGCCCTTGGAGACAAAGTTGAAGTCGGTCGCGCCGCCCGTCTTGGTCACGTAATCCAGCACGAAGCCCCGCTGGGAAGGTTCACGACGAGCAAACTCATGGCCGCGGTCGAGTGACGCGATCCGCGCCGGCACGAGGCGTCCGGAGGATGCCATGGACTCACCGTTTCGGGTGGCCTCTCCCAAATCTGCTGTCGCAGGTGGCAGGTCTTCGAGGAATGGCGCAATTGCCTGATACTCAACTCCCTCTATGAGACGGGTGCGGCCGTCGATCCGCTGGAACTCCTTTCCCACGGGAATCTCCGTCCCTGGCTCGCCGCCTGCGCCATCATTCAGCTCTTCATCAAGGGCGAACGCCCGTCCGATCAGCATCCGAATCTCCTGCCCAAAGACGAGCAGGTGATCCGTGAAATCCGGTTCCACCATGGAGCGCCTGATCGCGGGGTTTTCTTCCACACGAATGAAACGAGTGAACCGCTCCGGTTCCGGCGTATCCGGCCCGAACTCGGTGATCACCTCCAACCGGGATCGGTCTGACAATCCGAACGCCTGTGGCGACGGCGGCGCTTCGTGCAGAATGACGTCCTGATGAAAACTGCCGATCTCGTAGATGTATCGAATCGAGGCGTGGAGTTCTCGGAAGCTGTCCGGGTAAACGACGACATTCGATGCAACCTGCTGAGCGAACGTATCTTGAAGCCCTGCGAGTATCACGGATTCGCCGCTCACTGGATCGAAGTATGCGAGAGCCAGCGGCGCGCTGCGCAGGGTGATGTCTCCGGCCGTGTGCGCTGCCAGGTTCCAGTCTCGTCGCGATAGTTCAGTCCGTCCGACAGTTCCACGTAACTCGCCCGCTGCGGAGTGGTCGCGCCATTGCCTCCCACGATCTCGTGAGCTGCGTCCCAACGTGTGGAGTAGGCATTGAGGATGGTTGGGCGCGCGCGTTCTTCGGCTTCGCCCGCGGCAGTCGCAGGGATTCGTTGTGCGGGGGCCGGCAACACCGGGTTGAACAGAAGGGCGCCGAAGAGGAGGGGGATGGCTTTCACGGCTTGGTTTCGGCCGATGTGGTTACGAATGGTTGGCTGGGTCTCCCTCTGCCCCCGCGCGTCTCTTTATTCTGCGAAGAGAGAGAACTCCCAGACTGGGTGAAGCCTGCTGGCTCGCGGGGAAAAGATGCAAGCCTTTTGTTGTGTCCCGGATCATCGCATGGTGAATCCGCGAGTTGTGAGTGAGGAAGCGGCGAATTGGAGGGACGAACTCCGCGAGTCCACAACCCGAAGCACCCCGCCGTTGGGGCTTCGGCCCTCCGATTTCACCTCGCCTCTTCCCTCCAGAGGGACTCCTTCCGGGCAACCGTTCCCAGGATTCTGAGCGGCACACCGGCGTCGCCTCCGCTCCAATCGCCTCCGCGCGCCCTGCCACTCAAAATCCAGTGAACGGTTACATCGTGACCTTGGCGATTGAGCAATCTTGTAGTCGAAAGTGGGAACCCAGGTTAACCGTTTTCCTGCAGAATCTTCACCTGCACCAAATCCTTGGAACCTGTTACGTACGCTCGGAACGGTATCTCACGGGCGGGGGCGCACGTGCAGTTCCAAGCCTGTGGCGGTGTATTCGATTTCAAACCTCCGGTCGGGAGCGATGTCCAGCCCTGTCAGGGACTCGAATTCCCCAGCGCGGGATGCCCCGGTGAGGACGGGATAGATGGCGCCCACCACCGGCACGAAATTCCCGGGTCGGCGGATCTCAAGCTGCCCAGCCAGGGTGACGGAACGGATCACCGCGAGACGCCCGGCGGAAGCCGGTTCCGCCGGGGGCGCCAGGATCTCCAGGGCGAGCGTCCCGTCAGCGGTTTGTTGGAAGGTGCCGCCCACCGTCAATCGGCCGGCCGCGACGGCGAAGAGGCCTTCATTGACCACGTGCAGGTCCACGCGGCTCTCCCCATCGCCCTCCTGCAGGAACGAACCGGCATTGGTGAACCGGAAATCATCGGAGACCGGATTGGCGGCGATCCGGAAGCCGTCGCCGTGCCTCCAGATCGCCCCGGGCAGGACATCGATATGGGCGCGCCGGCCGGGGAACAAGGAGAAGGGTTGCGGACCCCGGGTCGTCACGGTCCCGAGGATCTCGAGGGTGCGATGGTTCAGGGACAAGGCATTCACGGCGTCGATCTCGAGGGTGCCCAGGATACGCGTGGTGCCCCCGCCCGCCATGTCGCCGCCCGTCCAGACGATGCGGTCGGTCACTTCGACGGTGCCCATTCCACCCAGTTCGGTGCCGGCATCCTTCAGCAGGAGTTCTACGGTGCGGGCGTCGCCGTGGAACCGCGCCTTGGATCGCGCCTCGACGGTGGTGCTGCCCACGTCATACGCACCATGCACATCGATCTCCGAGGCGGTGAAGCCCGTGAAGCCGCCTCCTCGAACCAGAACCTGTCCGGCTCCGGCGATCCGGGACCCGGGTTCGGCGACGAACCGCGAACCCGACACCGACAGGACACCGCCTTCGTCGAGCGTGAGCCCCCCCTCGATCCGCGGCCACCCGGCCATGGCGGGGACGGATGCGGCGATCGACCATGTGGCACCCATCCGCACGCGCACCTGGCCGGTTCCGGCGAAGCGCGTCTCGAAGAACTCGATCCCGCCCTCCTCGATGTCGAGCTGGCCGGGGTTGCGGAACGCCATGCCGCCAAACCGCACGAGGCCCGTCCCGCGCTTCACGACGGTGCCCCGATTCTGGAAGCCCAAGGCGGTGTCGGAACTCGTCGCCATCGCGAGGAACTCGCTGTTGACGATCTCGAGCATCCCCGAGGCGCCATTCTGGAACCCGGCTTCCTGGAACAGGGTGAGCCCGCCCCCGGTCCACAGGGCCGGTCCCTCGTTGACCACCGTCAGGGTATGGATCGAGCGACTGGAAGTGCCTTCCATGCGCAGTCCGCCGCGGGCGCGCACGATGCCCCGCGTTCCCTCGAAGGAACCGCTCGACCACACGAACAACCCGTTGAGGATGGCCTCATCGCTGACGCCGATCCGGCCCCCCTGGAAGGTGAACCGCTCCTGCGAAAGGAGGCTCCGGACGGGGAAGAAGCCGGTCGTGACCTGGGTGGTGATCTCGGCGTCCGGCACGTCGATCACAAGATCGTCTCCGGCGCGAATGGCCCCCATCGACCAGTTGGCGGCGACATTCCAGTTCCCGCCCGTGGCCGCGATCCAGGTATTGGTGTCGCGGGCCTGGAATGACCATCGCACCTCCTGCGGAAGCGTGTTCCCCGAACGATCGGCGAGGCCCGCGGACAACACGGCGGTGTACGAACCCTGCGGCAAAGGAAGCGCCGTCTGGAGGAATGCGGTTCTCGTCGCGGCCTCGAACCCCACCGCACCGGCGATCGCGAGGTCATCGGCGGTGTTTGGATTCCCGTCGGGGCCGGCCTCGAACAACCGGAACGTGGACGCATTCACGGTTGCCGGGTCGAGCGGTTCGCTGACCGTCGCCCACAGGCGCGACAACGTGCCGCTGCGTACCACCGCGTTGGTTGCCGGATGCACCGCGCGAACCGTGGGCGGAACCCGATCCACCAGCGCCGGCACGATGAGCGGGTCGCTCCAGGCGAAGGCGCCTCCCGTGTCGGTCGCCCTGGCCCGGAGCGTGAACTCACTCCGGGTCGCCGAGCGCAACGGCGCGAGGAACCCGAACTCGAACGGATACGTGCCGTCCACCTGGATGCGTTCGCCGTCGAGGTACAACTCCACATCGCGGACCTGGACATCGTCGGTGGCCCGAACCGACACCCAGATGGGTTCGACGGAGTCGCCCTCGGGCCCGGCCGGGTCGAAGATGGGGTGCAGTGAAACGCTGGGCGGCACTCCCGCGAGGTCGGCCGGAAGGTAGTTGAAGACCTGCAGTCCGGCGCCCGAATCGGCGATCAGCGCAAGGCCGTTGTGGAGGACGGGCTTCCTCGAGTCTCCCGGCGTGTCGAAGGTGGTCAGCACCTGGCCCGCCACCCCGGGGTCCGTGGCATCGTAGAGCGTCAATCGCAGCGCGGTGGCGCCAACACCCCACGGGGCGGTCGCTGCCAGCATCATCCCCGAACCCGTCGAGGCCAGGTTCCAAACGGACAACTGCGTTTCGTCCGCCGCGCCCACGACGACAGGCGCCGTCGGATCGCGAATGTCGATGATCGCGTAACCCCGGTTGTGGCCCACCACCGCATGGTCATCGCCCACGAAGAGAGGGCGCCCGGGCACAAGAACAGGAATGTCGCCCGGGACGGCCACGGTCCCGATCGGCGTGGGCGGGCCGGGTGCGTCGCTGAGAATGTGCAATGCGTTGCGCGTGAGCACGAAGATCATGCCGCGCGTGGCGGTGACTTGATCAACGGGCCGACCGTCCCCGGTCCACTCCCAAAGCATGGCGCCCGTGCGAAGGTCGTATTTCCGCACCCATCCGTTCTGCAGGCCTGCGTACCCGTACACCCCACGGACGCCGACTGCTGTTACCGTGAAGAACGTGTCGAACCGATGGGTGACTCGTGGACTCGCCGGTGCGCTCAGGTCAACCACGGCCACCTGGGTCGGGAGGCCCACCAGAGCGGTGGGACCTGAAACCGCCACCAACTGCACCGAACGTTCGAAAGGCACCTGAGCGAGGTGCAGCGGGCTCAAAGGATTGGAGATGTCGATCACGGCGATCCCCTGCGACTGATCCGCCACCACCGCCAGTTGGTTCCCGATCCCGAGGTCCATTGCGGTCCCCGGAGTGTCCACCGAAGCCAGGACCCCGGTCGCCATGGGCAGGCCGTCGAGTGGATCCGTTCCGTTCCGCACCTCCACGCCATCCGGGATCCCGTCGCCGTCGGTGTCCGGGTTGGCCGGGTTGGTGCCGAGAACGTCCTCGAGATCGTCAGGGAGGCCGTCGCCGTCGGAATCCGCGGAATCCTCCGGAGAAAAGATGGCGCGCGGGATCGTGGTGAAATTCCCGGCCCGAGCGGCTCGGAACACGGTGACCGCAGTCTCGAGAGAGTGCGGGTCTGCGTATTGAACGAGGTAAATCGCCTCGGCGACGAGAATCAGGCTGTTGAACTCGCCGTTGGGCCCGAGACGTCCGCGCTGGGCAAAGCCGTTCTGCGTGTTGGTGATCTTGTAGAACACCGACGGACGAAGTTCATACGGCCGCGCCGAGGTGGGCGAGGGCGAGGCGAGGGCGGCGCGACCGCCCGCGGAACGGTGACCGTGAAAGGCCGCATCCTGATCGTCCGCCAGCTTCAGAGCGTGTTCGAAGTAGTCGAGAGTCGTCTCCCAGCCCCGGGCCTCAAGGGTCAGCGCCGTCTGAAGGAGCGTCTCCGCCGTCTCGCGGATCGCCGGCAGGTTCAACTCGGCCGGGGTGAGCAACCCGGCGTTCATCCGGTCCTTCCGGTCGATCACCGCTAGGACGTCGCTCATCGCGATCCCAGGCGGACGGGGCATGGCCACAATCGCGTCCCGTTCTTCCGGCGAAATGCGGACACCCGCGGGACTCGAGATCTGGCTCGCCTGCCGGACGGCACCGAGGATCGCATGCGCGGCGACGGCGCCTTCGGGAGGGATGACACTCCACTTGGAACTTCCGTACAGCGCCGCGAAGAAATCCGCCGAGTCGGACCAAAGTCGCGCCTGTTCGAAGAGCAGTCCCGAGGGAATGGCGCCCGGAGGCACGACCACCGATGGCCTGGGATCGAGGCCGTGCAGCGCCAACACCGACCGCGGGGCGTCGCGGCACAACCGATAGCGCACATAGGCGTTCTCGCGCCCAAACAGGCAGGTCATCGAAGCCGAAGTCGCCCCGCCAATCACCGGAACACACCCGATCAGGCTCGTCGCCACATTGCCCAGCACCGAACCTCCGCAGGAATCGTAATCGACCGCACAATCGGCGGCTGCACTCACGCCGCCCGCGAAGAAACTCACCCCGCAACCAAACACCGGAATCGCCGAGAGCAGCGACAAGGCGCACTGGCCATCGGAAAGCAGCAGCTTCTTGCGCTCGAGATCGCAGGGATCGACCGGATCGTCGTCCGGATCGTCCGGGTCGTCGGGATCCCGCGGATCCCGCGGATTCCGCGGGCCTCCACCGCCTCCGCCGCCCCCCTCGGTGTTTGGATTGGTCCCATGCCACCCGGGCGCCGTGACGCCCACGCCCGGGTCGCTCACCGCGAGGCGCCCGTCGGCGCTGATGGTCATCGATCCCTGGAGCTCCCATCGCCCGGTGTCGTGGTTGAAACTCCACAGGCCCGTCTTTGCCCCGGGCGGCAGGACCTCCCCCGTGACAGGATCGGGGAGGTTCGGAAAGCGGACCGGCGCGGGCCTGTCGAAGTTGAGCGCGCCGTCGGTCTGGATGGTGATGACCAGGGGGAACCCCAGTCCTACGGGCAACAGTCCGGGCAGTCGATCCGAAGGCACCGGCGCGATCCCCGCCAACCCGCCGCGGCGTCCGTCATCGGCAAACAGCGCGTTGGCGGGGACCGTCACCGTGACCCCGGCCAGTTCCGGGTGCTCCCGAAGGGTCTCCGCGGGAAACGCGATCTCCGTGTCCGCCGTCATGCTGACCGGTTGCAGCGTGCCCGCGATGATCCGCGGCAGATAGACCTCCCCGGTGCCGCCCGCCAGGTTGGTCCTTCCCGCCACCGCGGTCCACGACTTGCCGACCGACGGATAGAACGATCCGTTCGGATACGCGCTGCCCTCGGCGGTCCGGCCATCGATATGCACGAAGAACTCCCCCGCCGGCACCGGGCTCAAGATGAAGCTCCCGTCCTCCTCCGTGGTCGCGCGGACCGATTGCTCCCGTCCGTCGAGCGTGACGATCGCGCCGGCGAGGGGACGGTTGATGGGCTGTCCGTCGGGCCCAAGGCCGGTCTCCGAAGCCAACACCCGCCCGGTCACTGCCGTGTTCGGCACGCTGCTCAGGCTGAGCGTGGTGAAATCGAACACCGCCGTGCCGCCCGGTTCCCCGTCGCCATTGGCGTCCAGCGGACGGCCCAGCCCGTCGGTCAACCCCTCGCCCATCAACGTGACCCGGATGCGCGCGCTGCCAGGGAGCGGTTCCAGATGGAACAGAGTGGCCGTGCGCCGGTCGCCGCCGATCTCGACCCGGCCGAGGATCCGGCGTCCGCCAAACTCCGCATGGAACTGATCCGTCGTGATCTGCGCGGAGGCCGCCAGCGGAGCGGAGAAACGCACGACGGTCTCGCGCGTCACGGCCACGCCGCTCTCGCCCCGGGCGGGCGACGTCGAGGCGATCGTCGTGAGCGGAGCTGTCATGGTCCGCAGCCGGAAGAACCGCGCCTGCGGTCCGAACGCGAGGCGCACCGTCATCTCCCCGGCCTCCACCGCCGGGGTCGCCGAGACGGGAGTCCACGCGATCGGCGGCAACAGCGAGGCGGCTTCCTCCACCCCGAATCCCGCCGGTTCGGCCGGCCATGACAGGCGGAAATCGAAGGCATCGAGCGCCCGGATGGACAGCCGGGGCCCGGCGCCAGCGGCGGCCTGCCCGTGACCCTGGATCGGACCATTCAGGCAGAAGAACAACCCGAGGACGCACCAAGGGAATCCCGACGCCACCCCACGCCGAATGGAATGCATGACAGTGCCGAGCCATAACACAGGATAAAGCTCAGCGTCACACAAATTGATCATGCCCGGCCGCGGCGCAGTGGATCCCGGAGTTGTGGGCGGAACCGACGATGACGGTGGGCAGGATGGCGGCCCGCCTGGGGATGGGCACGCGGGGACACCTGAACCACCGGCCGTATCGGCGGCGGCAGGCCTGGAGGACAGCCATGATCAGGAACTCACCCCCCCTTACGATTCGCCATTCCCCCGGGCCGAACAGCCGCCGGAACGAGCCAGTCCAGCGTGGCAGAGGATCTCACGGGGACACCAGGCCCTCGTCGCGCAAAAGCTCGTCGAGCCCGGGCAGGCGGTACCGGCGGCAAAGCTTCCGCAGCCCGTCCACATCGATCTCCGGGTTGCGGCGCAGGAGTTCGGCGATGTCGGCCTTGGACTTGTGACCCCCGGCATAGAGTTTCAAAGCGACCAGGTGTGGAAGCGGCACCAGCCGCAGCGGACTCCCCGGCCGAATCGTCTGGGTCGCCTCTCGCAGCGCATCATCGATCACCGCCGGAAACCGTCCACCGTAGTTGATCACCTGCACCTGACCGAACCGGCCCGTGACATCCATGACCCCCCCCAGCGGGTCGTCCAGATCGGGATCCCGAACCGCCACGGAATGGCCTTGACCGCGTATCGCGTCCGCAACCGCATGCAGCGCATCCCGCTCGATGCTCACCGCCAGGTCCAGATCGTCCGTGAACCGCACATAACGGTGGGCGGCCAGGGCCACTCCGCCAATCACCACGGCTCCCACGCCGCGCGCTTCCAGAATTCGGGCGACCCCCTCCGCAACCTCAATGATCGACTCGGGATCCGGCATCCCTCAGCCCTTCCTCCTGGCGTCGATCGGAACAGGCGAAATCCAGGCAAACCGGTCCCCCATCGAGAGCGCGGCCCGCACCCGCTCCTCGATCGTCATCGCTGCGACGCGTTCGATCTCGGCCTGCAGCGAAGCCTGGGCCACACGGCTTACTCGGGGCCGGTGCATCGCCACACCGGGCGGCGGGTTCGCATCCATGACCCAAGCCTCCACCCGGCCATCCACGGGTGGCAAGAAACGAACAGCGAGACCGGTGCATCCCGGAGTTGTGGGAGAGGAGGCAAAGAATCGGAGGGACGAGCTCCGCGAGTCCTCAACGCTCCACACCGTTGCGCCCTCGTGGAACCCAGCCCTCCGACGACGGACCCGGAACGGACCCGGGGTCAGATCTGTGAATTTGACAAATCAAGTCGTGGCGCCTGATAGGGAGCCAAATGTCAAATTCAGAGATCTGACCCCTGGGCTCGCACCCAACGGGTCGGGGATTGGGGACGGGCGGTTGGGTGTGCACGCTTCAGCGTGTCGGGGCATGACGATTGGAAGGGGAGCGCTGCGCGACGCGGCGGGATGGCAGGGGAGGGTGCCGCGACCGGCTGAAGCCGGGACACCCAACGGGTCGGGGATTGGGGACGGGCGGTTGGGTGTCCACGCTTCAGCGTGTCGGGGCATGAGGATTGGAAGGGGAGCGCTGCGCGACGCGGCGGGATGGCAGGGGAGGGTGCCGCGACCGGCTGAAGCCGGGACACCCAACGGGTCGGGGGTTTGGGGACGGGCGGTTGGGTGTCCACGCTTCAGCGTGTCGGGGCATGACGATTGGAAGGGGAGAGCTGCGTGACGCGGCGGGATGGGAGAGGAGGGTGTCGCGGCCGGCTGAAGCCGGCACACCAAACGGGTTGGGGATTGGGGACGGGCGGTTGGGTGTCCACGCTTCAGCGTGTCGGGGCATGAGGATTGGAAGGGGAGAGCTGCGCGACGCGGCGGGATGGGATGGTGGGGTCGCAGCCGGCTGAAGCCGGGACACCCAACGGGTTGGGGATTGGGGACGGGTCTGCCGGTTCGAGGACGAGGACAAGTTCTACGACCCCTGGCGGGGTCGTGTGCGGTGTGGGCCTTTTCCCGGGGGTCGAACCCGCGGAGCCGGGCTCGACCCCCGGCTAATCTCTGGAAACCCTCCGGGTTTCTCCCGGATCCTGGCCACTCCCTGGAGCGGTTCGAGCCTCCAGTGGTGCGCGCTTCCCCGGCTTGATGGTCGGATCGGGGTCGGTATCGGAATCGGTATCGCTTCGGTCCGGTCGATCATCCGCCGCTCAGGGATTCCCACCGTAGGTCATCGATGGTCGCATGGCCCCGATCAAGTCTCTCGTGTCAAAGACCCAGGTCATCCATTTCGGTTCCGATCCCGACGCCGATTCAGGGGTAACGTGTACTGGCCCTGCACCGTGTACGCGCGCACTGGCAAGTGGGAGCGGACCCGGGGTCAGATCTGTGAATTTGACAAATCAGGTCGTGGCGCCTGAGAGGGAGCCAAATGTCAAATTCAGAGATGTGACCCCGGGGGTTGCTCGCCGACTCCCGGGTGCGCCGCTCAACAGTGCGGGGTTGTGGATCTTCGCATACCCGCCACCGCACGAAGTATCGCGTCGAGGATCGCATCCAGTCGCACGCTGAGATCCTCCGTCAGGAATCGCAGCACACGGTACCCGTTTTCCTGGAGCAGGGCGTCCTTGCGCCGGTCCCGGCGATACGCCTCGGCATTCCCGAGATGCTGCTCGCCGTCGAGTTCCACAACCAGCCGCGCCCCGGCATCGAGCAGATCCACCTCCATGCAACCGCGGCCGTCGAAGGCGATCGGAAGATCGGCGTTCAGGCGGAAACGCCCCCTCGTCTCAGGCAGCGTCTCCAACCGCCGGTACAGGAACGCCTCCGCCGCACTCCGCGCCCGCGCCTCGCCTTCCGCATCCGGTGCCGGTGGCGAAGACGCTCCCGCAAACAATCTCCCCAGCGTCGCATCCACCCCGTCCCGCACCAACCGCCGGATGCTCTCCGAATGGTCGTGTTTCCATGCGGCATCGACCGGCAGAGGCACGTCGGCGGGCCACCCCGCCATCGCGCTGGCCGGCAGCAGGATCGTGTAGCCGATCGCCTCGTAGCCGCGGCATCGACGGTCGAACATCCGGCTCAGCACGGGAATGTCGAGGTCGGCGTAGTCGTACACCCGCACCGCCCGTTTGCCGTCGTGCAACCGGTGCAACCGCCCGCAGTACTGGGCCACGGTTCCACGCCACGACACCGGCATGGTCAGGAACAGCGTGTCCAGCCGCGGATCGTCGAACCCCTCCCCGATGTAGCTGCCCGTCGCCAGCAGCAGGAGGCCCTTCCCGTCGGGCACCCCGGACAGGCCGTTCATGGCATCCCGCAACGCCCGCCTTCCCAACCCGCCGCGCAGCACGACCGCGTGCGGCACCGCCTCCCGCAATCCGCCCGCCAGCGCCTCGAGATGATCCGTCCGCTCGGTCACCACCAGCACCGATCGGCCCGCCGCCACCGCGCCCAGGATGTCGTCGCGGATCATGGCGTTCCGGGCCGCATCCCTGGACAAGGCCCCGATCAGCTCGCGGAACGCCGCCCCCGGGTCGGACTCGGACGACTCGCGCGGTTGAAACCCGGTGGGCCGGACCAACACCTCATGGGTGAAGGGACGCACCGCCGCCTGCTGTCGCGCGTCCACCCGGTGCCGCACCGGCCCGCACTCCATGAAGACGATCGGTTCATGGCCGTCGCGTCGCGCCACCGTGGCGGACAGGCCGGTGACGAAGCGGGCCTTCGCCCGGCGGGCGACGCGTTCGAAGCTCTGCGCCGGCAGGTGATGACATTCGTCCACCACGAGGTGCCCGTAGTCCGCCACCGCGTCGCGCACCTCATCGCGCCGCACCAGGCTCTGAATCAGGGCCACATCCAACACGCCGGTCAGTCGGCGCCTCCCCCCACCCAGCCGCCCGATGTCCTTTGCCGGGACACCGAGAAACGTCGCCAACCGCTCAACCCATTGTTCGAGGAGCTGCCTTCGATGGACCAGCACCAGCGTGTTCACCCCACGCGCCGCAATGAGCCACGCCGCCACCACCGTCTTCCCGAACGCCGTCGTCGCCGCCAGAACCCCCGTGTCGTGGCGCAGCAGCGCCTCCGCCGCCTCCTGCTGCTCCTCCCTCAACGTCCCCTGGAACCGTGCTCCGATCGGACAACCCGCATTCCGCTCGTCCCGGATGACCGGTTCGATGCCCAGGGAATGCAGCAGGGCCTCCACGTCGCCCAGGCACCCCCGCGGCAACCCGAGATGGCCTGGCAGATCCTCGGCACACGCCACCACCCGCGGCAGTTGCGCGGTGGGCAGCCGCATGGCCTGGGCCTTGTAGAACAGGGGATTCTGAAAGGCCGCCAGCCGCACCAGCCGGTTGCGCAACCCGGGCGGCAGCGCTGGTTTCGCCAGGTAGATCTGGTCGGACAACACCAGTTCCATCCTCGACGGCATGGGTCCGGTCAGAGGCGGATCACGCCGTTTCCGCGACGGCACCCTGAGCCATGGCTCGAGGGTCTCGTCCGGCTCCGGCATCGCCCGCACCACGCCGATCACCCGGTCCGTCGCCTCCGCCTTCCGAACCCTCCGTTCCACCTCGATACGGGACAGCCTTTGGATCCCCGACAGGAACGCCCACTGATCCGGGTACGCCGCGAGCGCTTCATCCACGAAGACACTGTTCCCCCGATCGCGCGCCTCCCGCTGCAACGGCAGGGCGATCAGATTGCCCAGGCCACCCCGCGGCAACGTGTCCTGGTTCGGGAACAGCCGGTCATACGAGCCCAGTCCAAGGTCCGGACGCACGTCCATCGCCTCGGTGAGCAGGGCGGAACCCAGACTCCTTGCCAGGCGCGCCGGGATCGCCTCCTCGAAGAAGAACCAGAAATGCCCGCCCTTCCCCGACCGGGATCGTTCCAACGCCACCGGAAGCCCCTGTCTCCGGCACACCTCGCGCAATGTCGCCGCGTCCTCGACCCACGCCTCGCCATCGAGATCCAGCACCAGCACGCAACACGTCTCGTCTGCCAGCATCGGATAGAGCCCCATCACGAAGGGCGCCCCCTCCGCGTCCCTCCCGCTCAGGTGCCACCGCACCACCTCCCCCGTCACCGGCAGATACCGCCGATGCGGACACTCGGAACACCGGATGCGCGGCTTCTCGCAGATGCCCCGCACCCACTCGTTGCCACACGCCGGCTGATACCCCGAGCGCCCGGTCCGCCGACTCTCGAACCGGCGCGGATAGACATCCTCGCGCCCCCGGAATAGCGACCGGAACAACTCGATCTTCGCCGCCGCATCCGAACTCCGGCAGACCGGCGCCACCCGAATGGGTTCCGGACCCCGCATCGTCGCCGCCATCCCGGGTACGCCGCTGGTCATCGACCCTTCCCCGTTCATTTCCGGATCCTACCAGACCCGTCCACAAGTCCACAGCCTGAGCTCATGAAGCGGGCGCATCTCCATGCATCCCGGAATTGTTGGGAAAGCTGCGAACTTCGCCAGGCATCGCTTCGGAGGGCCGAGTTCCACGAGGCCGCAAGGGTGTGGACCGTTGGGTTAAGGACTCGCGGAGCTCGTCCCTCCGATTCGCTGCCTCCTCACCCACAACTCCGGGATGCACCGGAACCTCGGAGCCAGGGCAGGAGCCGGTCCGCAAGGCAGGGCCAGTCGTAGTGACTTCGGTAATAGTCTTGGGCCCGTTGACCGAGCCCGGTTCGCCGCGTGTCGTCTTCCAGCAACGCCGCGGCTGCCGCGCCAAAGGCCTCCATCCCGTCGCGTTCGGCCACCGCTTCGAACGCCGCCGAATCGCGCAGACTCGAACCGGTCGCCGGCCCCACCGTCGCCACCACCGCCAGACCGTGCGCCAGTCCCGCCATGAACGAGGATCGCCGTTCGGACACGCCGTCCAGAAACGGCAGCGCCAGGACATCGAGCGCCTGCAGGGTCTCGGAGGCCTGCGGCCCCGGCAGATGACCCGTGGCCCGGTACCAGGCGGCCTCATCGGCCGAAGGTCGGAATGCGGGAAGCCCGCCCATCGACACCAGGGCCGTCGCCGGATCGCGGCGCCGTGCCAACCGCCATGCGTGCACCACCCAATCCATCCGTTTGTCCGGTCCGGGTGACCCGAAGAATCCGACCACCCGTCGGGCCGCTCCCAACCCGAGGCGGTCGCGCCCGATCGAACGACCGGCCACCGCGACCGGTGCGATGGGGATGTTCGAGGGCGAGGGTGCGAAAAAGAGTGCGGCCCGGCAGGGTTGCACCCGACGCCACCGCTCCAGCCAGCGTTCGGTCGAAAGACCCACTGCGTCCGCCTGCCCCAGAACGCCGCGCCACATCCAGCGGTGGGCCAGCGCGTACACGATGCGATGCGGCCAGGGCGACCAACCCGCCGCCACTTCGTGGGCCAGCACCACCTGCCGCCGGCCGCGTCGCCGGAGCGTCTTCATTACCCGTGGCAGTCCCAGGTTCACCCCGCCGCGCCCGTACATGTGCGGCACGTATTGCCAGAGGATCGGCCCCACAGGCCTCCATCGCTCGACAGCCTCCGACACGCGCGCCGCACTCTGCCAGTCACCGATCTCCCCTCGCACCGTGTACGGCCGTCGCGCCTCCGCACCCGGCGAGGTCAGGACGGTCACCGCAAACCGGTCCTGCAGAACCGTCGCCAGCCGATCGGTGTGGTCCGCCAGGCCGCCCCGGGCGGGCGGAGCGTCCGGTGAAAGGATCAGCAGAGGTTCCACGGTCGGGCGGACATCCTGTGGCTCCGATAGGAACTCCTGGCGCACGGCAGATCCCACTCAGCGGCGTGGAGTTGAAGGCGCTCCTGGCGGAATTCCGAAGCTCTACCGCCCATCCGCAGGCCGCGCGGGGAAGGACTTGTCGGGATAGGGTGGCGCGGGAGGAACAGGGCGGGGATCCGATTCGATCCGTTCCTGGAGGTGACGGATGGCGGCGTCGAGTTGGGCGTCCTGACCGAGGAAGGTGGCGTGGGGCGGGTTGTCCACCACGATGTCGGGATCGACGCCGTGGCCCTCGATGAGCCATTCGCCCTCGGGACCATAGACACCGATCTCGGCGGCGGTGGCCATGCCGCGATCGACGAGCCAGCGCTGGGCGGACAGCCAGATCTCGCCACCCCAGGTGCGGGTGCCGATGACCTTGCCGAGGCCGAGGCGGCGGAAGCCCTCGGCGAAGGCCTCACCGTCGCTCGCCGTTCGCGCGTTGCAGAGGACGACGAGATGTCCACGGAAGGCGTATTGCATGTTCCAGAAGGGATCGCCGACACGCGGCTGCCAATAGAACCACGCCTTGCGAAGGAGTTTGCCCAGGATCCAGGAATCGATGTTTCCGCCGCGGTTGTTGCGGACATCGATGATGAGGCCCTGGCGTTGATAGACCGGATAGAAGTCACGGGCCCACTCGGCAATGTTGGAGGCCGTCATGGCGCGGAGGTGGACGTACCCAATGGCGCCCCTGCCCAGTTCCTCGACACGTTCGCGGCGGGTGAGTTCCCATTCCCGATACCGGAGATTGGCCTCCCGATCCATCGGAATGGGGTTCACGATGTACGGCCGGATCTCGCCGGATTCGGCGTCCTTGACTTCAATGAGGACCTGCTTGCCCGCCTGGTTGCGAAGCAGGGCGGAGGGATGGGGGACACTCAGGGTGGGGCGACCATTGATGGCGACGAGCACGTCGTTGGTGCGGATGGAGAGGTCCGGACGGACCAGGGGCGACCATTGATCCGGGTAGTCCGGGTCGGCGCGGTGGATGTGCTGGATTCTCCAGCCGCCGGCGGCCTCGTCGCGGCCGAGCCGGGCCCCGAGCGAGGCGGGGCGGATGTTGTCGGGCCCGTCCCGTTCGTCCCCGCCTCCGACATTGATATGAAGCGTGGAGAGTTCGCCGACCATGGCGGCGATGACATCGCTCAATTCGGCCCGGTCGCTGACCCGATCGATCAGCGGGCGGTACTTGTCGAGCATGCTCGCCCAGTCCAACCGATGCATGCCGCGGTCGTAGAAGTAGTCGCGCATCATGCGCCATGATTCCGTAAAGATCTGGCGCCATTCCTCGCGCGGCTGGACAGGGAACGTCCATCCCGCGAGGTTCAGCTTCTCGTCGAGTTTCGCCGGGGCGGCGGCATCGGTGGCGACGATGTGGAAGTCGTCGCCCTTCCGCACCAGCAGCTTCCGGCCGTCGGCCGTCACTTCGTGACTTCGAATGTCTTCGACCAGGGTCTTCGGCTTGGGATCCTTGGCGGTGACTTCGAGCTGCATGAGACTTGTCTTCGCGTCGAAGCCGGTCGGACGCGACGTCCAGAGAAGGTGCTTCGCGGTGACGGAGAGGCTGGCATAATTGCCGGGCGGAACCGGCACCTCGGAGAGCCGGCCACCCAGTCCCTCCACGTCAACCTGCACCCGGACCGTGACCTGGTTGGTGGCTGCGGTCGTGTCGTTCGGGACATCGGACCCGGGCTTTTCCGCGTCCGGGGTCCGGGTCTCCCCGGCACTCCGGGATGCGGCCGCGTGAAGTTCATCCGCGGGTGCGAACGGCGAGCGGAGTCCGTGGGTCAGGGCGACCTGATAGATCTTCGTTCCCTCCGTGAAGTGAGGATCCGGTTGCCGCGAACCCCACGGGCTGCCCACCAGGGAACGGAGATGGCGATCGCTGAGGAAGTACAACCATTTTCCGTCCGGCGACCATGCAGGACTGGAGCTGTCCGTGCGATCGCCGGTCACGGTGACATGGGCGGCGTCGGACAGGCGGTAGAGTTTGATGTGGGAGTAGGTGTTGGTTGCGACGTCGGTGTACGCGAGCCACTGACTGTCCGGGGACCAACTGAAATCGGTCAGAGTCGTCATCCGCGACTCGGCCACCAGGATGGACTCCCTGCGTTCGAGATGGCGGATCCAAAGCCGCAGATCCTTGTCGCCCCATGCGATCCACCGGCCATCCGGAGACGGCACACAGCCGAAACGGAACACCGTGCCATCGTCCGTGAGCTGGCCCGATCCGCCCGTGCCGTTGGCCCGAAACCGCCAGAACTCGAGTTCGCCGGTCGCATCCGAGAGGGCGACAACGTTGGTGCCGTCGGGAAGGAACCGGGCATTGCGATAGCGCACATTCGGAAGGCGCGGGACCTCGACAAACCGCCCCTGGCCGACGGGCGCGATGAAGACCTGGCCCCTTGCCGTGAGCACGACCCGATCGCCATCGGGGGACGGATGGGCGGAGGTGAGAAACGTGACGGGATCCTTCACCCAGCGTTCCCGTTGCTGATCGAAATCCGAGGCGAGCTGGATGGGAATCCGGGCGTCCGTGTCGCGGACGAGATCATGGAGTCGCAGATCCGCACCGTGCTGATAGGCGATGCGACCGGCGTGCAGGGACGCCTCGGCGACGTCGAAGTCGCGATGATGGGTATGCTGTCGCATGTCTGAACCGTCGGGCAACGAGGACCACAGGTTCATGATCCCGTCCCGATCGCTGATGAAGTAGAGGCGCCCCTGCCACCCCATCGGGTTCCGGCTGGTGGCCGTCTCCTCGGGATGAATGAGGACGGCCTCACGATCCACGCCGGCACCGGCCGCGTCGCCCTTCGATGGAAACCGCCAGAGATTCTGGATCCAGCCGCCCCGATAGCGCTTGGTGCTGCTGCCCTGCTTGGGGAGCCGCGTGAAGTAGAGATCCCCGCTCGCCGGATCGAACGCCGCCTCGCTCGCCTCGTAGAGAGGGAGCCATTCCGGGTCGCTTCGATCGAGTCGCAGGATGGCCAACTGTTCCGCCGGGAGCGTCGATCGAATGGCGGTCCGGATCAGGATGCGGCCATCGGGCGTCCAGCCGGCCACGCGGGTGGTGACGCCATCGAAGGTGCGTCGGACGGGAAGGCCGCCATGCACCGGCATCGTGTACACCTCGGTCGGGCCTTCGTACTGGGCGGAAAACGCGATCGTGGAACCGTCGGGCGAAATCGCGGCGAACGACTCCATCCCGGGGTGCGCGGTCAGCCTTCGGGCGAGCCCCCCCGAAGCCGCAACCCGCCACAAGTCGCCTTCGCTGGTGAATACGACGGTGTCGTCGTGGATCGCGGGGTAGCGATAGTACCCCTCGGGAGACGCTGCATGGGCGGAAAGGCAGAGGAGCAGAACGGCCGCCAGGAGCGCACGGTGCATCTGGCAGTCATCTCAAAGTGGAGCGTTCGCCGCGATGGGAAAAACCTGGCAATCGCCACGATCGGTGGCTCCACAAGTCTTCGTTGGGTGTACACGCTTCAGCGTGTCGGGATGGTTGGGAAGGCTCACGCTGAAGCGTGTACACCCAACCGTCCTTGCGGGGCGGGGACGTGGGGACACAGAGTTTGGCCGCCCTTCGTTGGGTGTGCACGCTTTCGCGTGTCGGGGTGGTTGGGAAGGCTCACGCTGAAGCGTGTACACCCGACCGTTCGTGCTTTGGCCATTGCCACGAGCGCGTCTTCCGACTTATCCAGAGGGCGATGTCGCGGTCGGCAGCCCCCTCCTTCAGCGTCCGGTCCTGCATGGGCCGGACCGGGTTGCCACGTCTCGCGGTGTGGCTCTGCCTGCTGGCGCACCTCCTCGGCAATACCGCTTTGCCAGGTTGGATACGTGCCGGTTGGGCGGTTCTTGACGGACACCACGATGTCCGATTCGCAGCCGGGGCCGCAGGGCTCCGGATCGTCCTGGCGCATCGCGACGAACCCGGGCCCGCCCCGGGCGCGGTTCACTGCCCCGCCTGCCTTGTGTGCGCGGTGCTGTTGGAGGCGACGCCCACCCTGGACGCCGCCGAACCGGATCACGTGCTTGGATTCGCCGTTGCCGACACTTCGGCCCGGCTTTGCCATCGGCTCTCCGCGTCGCTGGGTTCGGATCCGGCACCGCCAGCCCTGCCAAGTCATCCGATGCCCCCGCCGGTGAGCGTCGTCAGGAACCTCCCCGGCGGCTGCGTTTCCGGTTCCGGTCTGGCGCCGCCGACGGCGCTTCAGGTCGCCCGTTCGATCGTCCTCCTCGTCTGATTCCTCCCGCCCGCCTGCCTGGCAGATCCCGTGGTCTGCCCATCGGGCGCCTTCCCTGTCGGTGCCGCCGTGGTCCAACCATCGCGGCCAAGGAATGTCTGCATGCGTGAAGGTTCGGAGAGGAGTCATCGATGATTGTCGGAACAGATGCGGTGCGTTCAGTGAAGTCGGCGGATTCGGCAGGGTGGTCGAACCCGGTCAGGGATCGGACCCGATGGGGAGTCTGGCGCCGGGGGAAAACGGCGATCCTGTCGCTGCTGGCCATCGCGGCCAGCCTGGAAGCCACGGCCCAGCCGTTCACCCTCGAGACAGCGGTGGCCCGTGCCCTCGCCCGCAATGCCGGGATCGCCGCAATGCAATCGGGCATCGAGGAGGCCCAGGGGCGGCGGCGTCAGGCCGGACTCCTGCCCAATCCGGAGATCGAAACGGAGTTCGCCCCAAACTCCCGCGGTCGCGAGTTCCTGCTGGGGATCGGCGTCAACCAGCCCGTTCCCCTGGGACCACGCCGCCGCCTGGAACGTGCCGTCGCCGACACCACCGTCGCGGTCGCCCACGCCGAGGTGCGCGCCGCGGAACGCCACCTTGCCCTCGCCGTGCGATCCGCAGCCATCCGGTTGCTCGCCGTCGATGCCCAACGCGACCTGGTCGAGCGCCAGTTCGAAGCCGCACGCCAACGCCTGAAGGTGTCCGATGAGGCTGCCGCCCGGGGCGAAGCGTCCACCATCGAGGCCATGCAACTCCGGCTTGAACTCGGCCAACTGGACCTGTCCCTCGACCACCTTCGGTCCGAGCGATCCGCCATCGTGGGAACCCTGGCTCCAATGCTGGGTCTCTCTCCCTCGGACCCCCTGGAGATCCGCGACACCCTCGATCCGCCCGCCCCCCCCGGCGCCTTGCCGCCCACGACCGCTGCCGCGATACCGACGGCACCGGATGCGACCGTCGCCACCCGCCGGATCGATCTTGCCGAGCGCGAAGCGGATCTGGCCCGGGCCCGTCGATGGGAGCAGCCCACCTTTGGAATCTTCGGGGAGTTACAGCGGATGGAGGACGTCCCGGTCGGACTGGAGAACGACGTCTGGGTCGGCCTGCGGCTCAAGATCCCGCTGCCCCTCTGGGATCGCCAGCGGGGACGCATCGACGAGGCCGCCGCCGCCATCCGGCGCCGCGGATGGGAAGCCGAGTCCGTGCACCGCCACCTCGCCGCCGAAGCCGCCACCGCTCACCGCGAAATGATCGTGGCCGCCGAACGCCACGCCCGCCTCACCGAATCCCTCCTCCCGCAGTCCGAAGCGGTCGAAAACCAACTGGCTTCAGGACACCGCAACGGACAGTTCCCCCTTGGCGAACTGCTCCGGGCGCGCGAAGCGCGACTTGCCCTGGAAGCAGCCCGCATCGAGGCCCTGCGCGACTTCCACCTCGCCCGGGTCCGCCACGAATCCGTCACCGGCCTCACCCAACCCTGATTCTCCCACGCCCGTCTCCGCCATGTCCCTCCACCCTTTCCTTCCCCAATGCATGCCCCGGATCTCCGTGCCGCGGCTCACCCTCGTCGCCCTGGCCCTGGCCCTTTCCGCCTCGCCCGACGCCCCGCCCGACCGGGCCGCGCGCACCGTCGTCCTGGATGCAGACCGCGTCGCCCTCCTCGACCTTCGCATCGCGCCCGTCGAAGAACGGACCTTCGAGGAAACCGTCTTCGCTCTCGGACGACTCCGCGTGGCCCCGGGCCATCGCGCCGTGGTCAGCAGCCGCATTGCCGGGCGGGTCCGCGAGGTGGAGGTCCACGTGGACACCCCGATCGAATCCGGCGCCCGGGCGTTGACCGTCGAAAGCCGCCAGCCGGGTGATCCTCCCCCCGTCATTCCCCTGACCGCCCCCATGGGCGGCATAGTCTCCGCCGTCCACGTGGTCCCAGGCCAACCCGTCAGCCCGGACGATGTCCTCGTCGAAATCGTGGACCTCGCCGACATCCACGCCGTCGCCATGGTCCCCGAGCATGCCGTGGGCCGGCTGCGTGTCGGCCAATCCGCCCGGATCCGCGTGCATGCCCATCCCGACCGCGAATACCTCGCCGAACTGGCCCACCTCGGCGCGATGGCCGACGGCGACGCCGGCGCCCTCGAAGCCGCCTTTCATGTGGCCAACCCGGACCTCGCGCTCCGTCCGGGAATGCGCGCCGAATTCTCCATCGTGGTCGCCTCCCGTCCGAACGTCCTCGCCGTGCCGCGCGAAGCCCTCCTCGGCGACGCCACCGGACGCCTCGTGTTTCTGGCGGATCCCGATGCCCCCCACGCGTTCCTGCGCACACCCGTCACCCCGGGTGCCCGCAACGATCAGTGGGTTGAAATCGTCCGCGGCCTCACTCCCGGGGACCGGGTGGTGACCCGTGGCGCCTACCCGCTTCTCTTTGCCGGCCAGGGCGCCGCCAGCCTGCGCGCCGCTCTCGATGCGGCCCACGGTCATTCCCACGGTCCCGACGACGATGACCATGACCATGAGGACGACCACGACGACGGCGCGGACGACCACGGCCACAGTCACGGCCACAGCCATCGCCGCGTCAGCCAGGCGGGCCCCTTCCCCTTTCCCCTCGATGCCCGGATGACCGGAATCCTCGCCGTCGTGCTGGGTGCCACCGCACTGTCGGCCTGGGCCCTGATCGCCCGCTCCCGGCGCCGTCGCCGCGGCACGGAAGCGCCCGGCGGCGCAGATGGCTCCTCCAGCAACACCCCCCGATGAGGTCCCCATGCTGGAAGCCCTGATCCGCCTCTCGCTCCGACACCGGGCCCTGGTGCTGGCCGCCGCGCTGGCCTGCCTGGCACTGGGCTGGCAAACCGCCCGCCACCTGGCCATCGATGTCCTGCCCGATCTCAACAAACCCACGGTCACCCTCCTGACCGAGGCGCCCGGCCTGGCCCCGGAGGAGGTCGAAACCTGGATTTCGCGCCCCCTCGAGTCCGCCATCCTCGGACTCGCCGGACTCGAACGGGTCCGGTCCACCTCGGATGTCGGATTGTCCCTGGTGGTGGCGGAGTTCTCCTGGGGCACCGACATCTACCGGGCCCGCCAGTGGGTCCAGGAACGCTGGCAGTCCGTCGCGCGCGATCTGCCCCCGCAGGCCCGCACCGACATGACGCCGGTCTCGTCGCTGCTCGGCGAGATCCTGCTGGTGGGACTGAGCAGTCCCGATGGCAGCGTCTCGCCCGAAGCGCTCCGTACGCTGGCCGACTGGTCCATTCGCCGGCGCCTGCAGGGCATCCGCGGCGTGGCCGACGTCCTCAACCTCGGCGGCGGCGTCGAGGAACTCCAGGTCCAGCCGGATCCTCACCGGCTCGCCGCCCACGGACTCTCCCTCGCCGATCTCGAACGCGCCCTCTCCCAATCCACGCTCGCCGCCACCAGCGGCTATCTCCAGGCCGGCCCCCGCGAGGTGATGATCCGGCACCGGACCGCCACGCTCGATCCGGAGGCGCTGGGTGCGACGTGGATTCGCACCATCGAGGACCGGCCCGTTCTCGTCCGGGACGTGGCCACCGTTGCCTGGGGCACCCAACCCCGCCGCGGAGACGCCAGCGTCAACGGCTTCCCGGGCGTCATTCTCAGCATCGACAAGGCGCCCGGCTTCGACACCCGCAGCCTGACCGCCACCGTCGAGCGTGCCCTCGAAGACCTGCGACTCTCGCTCCCGCCGGGCGTACTGGTGGACGTGCTGTTCCGCCAGGCGGACTTCATCGACGCCGCCCTTGGCAATGTCCGCGAGGCCCTGCGCGACGGGGCCTTCATGGTGGCGGTGGTGCTCTTTCTGTTCCTGTTCCGCATCCGCACCACCGTCATCGCCCTCGTGGCCATCCCGTTGTCCTTCGCCACCACGCTGCTCGTGTTCCGCGCCTTCGACGTCGGGGTCAATGCCATGACCCTGGGCGGCCTGGCCGTGGCGGCGGGCATGGTGGTGGACGACGCCATCGTGGATGTGGAGAACGTGTTCCGAAGGCTCCGCGAAAACGCCGCCCGCCCCTCCCCACGCCCCTCGATTGAGATCATCGCCCGCGCCTCGAACGAGGTCCGCCAGGGACTCCTCTACGCCACCCTCCTCATCATCCTGGTCTTCCTGCCGTTCCTTGGCCTCGAAGGCATCGAGGGGCGGCTCTTCGCCCCGATGGCCCTCGCCACCATCGTCAGCATGGCCGCCTCCTTCGTGGTCTCCCTCACCGTGATCCCCGTGCTGTGTTCCTTCCTCCCCGAGGCGCTCCATCCCCGCCCAATCCCCGAAGCCCCGCTGATCCGCGGCCTCAAGTTCCTCTTCCTTCACGCCTGCCTCCAACCCGCGCTCCGTCGGCCCGCGTGGATTCTCGCTTTCTCGGCCCTCGCCGTTGCCGGCGCCTGGTCACTCTACCCGAGACTCGGCCGCGAATTCCTTCCCGCCTTCCACGAAGGCAGCGCCACCGTCACCCTCGCCTGCGCCCCCGGCACCTCCCTCGTCGAAGCCAGCGCCCTGGGTGAAATCGGCACCCGCCTCCTGCAAGGCATCCCCGAGATCCGCAGCATCGCCCGCCGCACCGGCCGCGCCGAACGCGATGACCATGTCATGCCGGTGTCCGTCACCGAGTTCGACATCGAGTTCCACCCCGAAGGCCGGCCCCGCGCCGCCGTCTTCGCGGCAATCCGCCGGGAACTCGGCAGGATCCCCGGCACCGTGGTCGCCCTCGGGCAACCCATCGGACATCGCCTCAGCCACATGCTCAGCGGTGTCTCCGCCCGGCTGGTCGTGAAGATCTTCGGACCCGACCTCGACACCCTCCACGCCCTCGGACGGCAGGTCGAGGAACACGCCCGCCGCCTTCCCGGCCTGACCGACGTGGCCCTCGAACCCCAGGTGCCCATTCCCGAGGTCCGCCTCGAAGTGGACCCGAACCGTGCGGCCGCCTATGGCCTGACCCCGGGAGACCTTCACCAGCGTGTCGCCAGCCTCGTCGGCGGACTGTCCCTCGGCGAACTCCGTCAGGCCGACCGTCCCGTCCCCCTCACCCTCCGCCTCCCTTCCGAACTTCGCGACTCGACCGAACGCCTCTCGGAACTGCCCGTTGAAACGTCCACGGCCGGCTGGGTGCCCCTGCACCGCCTCGCCGACGTCCGTGAAGCCCTCGGACCGAACATCGTCCAGCGCGAGAACGGCGAACGGCGCATCGTCCTCTCCGCCAACCCTCGTGGACGTGACCTGGCCCAGGCCGCGGAACGCCTCGAGGCCTTCCTCACCGACGCCATGGCCTGGCCCCCCGGCTACCACGCCCGCATCGAAGGCGAATACGCCGCACGCCAGGCGGCGGTGCTGCGGATCGTCTGGCTGTCCGCCCTCGTCGCCGGAGTCATGCTCCTCCTTCTCGCCGGCTACTTCCGGAGCGTACCCCTCGCGGTCCAGGTCCTCGCCGGACTTCCCCTTGCGGTGACCGGCGGGCTTGTCTTCACCTGGCTGGGCCCCGGCCAGCTCAGCATCGCCTCCTGGGTCGGCATGATTGCCGTGGCGGGCGTGGCAGCCCGCAACGGCATTCTCCTCCTCTCCCACTACCTCCGGCTCATGCGCCAGGAAGGCGTCCCGTTCGGTCCCGCACTCGTTGTGCGCGGCACCCTGGAACGTCTCGCTCCCGTCCTCATGACCGCCCTCAGCGCCGGCATCGCCCTCGTCCCCCTCGTCCTTGCCGCGGATCAACCCGGCAAGGAGATCCTTCACCCCGTCGCCGTCGCCCTCTGCGGCGGACTCGTCACCTCCACCCTGTTGGGCCTGGTCGCCACCCCCGCCGCCTTCCTCCTCTGGGGCCGCCGCCCCGCCGAAATCTCCGTCCAGCGCGAAGCCCCCGCCACCGACTGAACACGTCCATCGCGGCCTCGTGGAACCCGGCCCTCCGAGGCGACGCTTCGCGAAGTTCGCACCGCTCCCCGCACATCCGGGAGGCACGGGGCGGCGGGCAGGGTAAAAAAACGCCTCGCATTCAGCATGGAGAGGTCCGAAACCTTGTCTCCACACGCTGATGAGGCGATCCCACCCCAAATCCACCGACTCCATCGTCAAAAACGGGCTGGACGCCTACTTACCTGTGGATCTCCGGGACGTTCCAATCGATCAGCGGGCGATTCCCAAGCTGGCCAGGGATGCAAAGCTGCTTCGAGAGATCAGGTATGCCGTCCAGAGCATCCCGACTCGACACGACCTTCACCTCGCCGATTCCACGGCCTTCAAACTCCTTCCGCCGGAGAGCGTCCACCTCGTTCTCACTTCGCCTCCCTACTGGACTCTCAAGCGCTACAGGGATCACAAAGGTCAACTTGGACACGTCAAGGACTACGGGGCTTTCCTCGACCAACTCGACACGATATGGCGGACATGTTTTGATGCGTTGGTACCCGGCGGGCGATTGATCATTGTTGTCGGTGACGTTTGCCTATCCCGTCGGGAGAATGGCGGCAGACACACGGTTGTTCCGCTCCACGCCTCCTTGCAGGAACGTTGCCGGCTGATCGGCTTTGACAACCTCGCGCCCATCATCTGGCACAAGATTGCCAACGCTGCCTACGAGGCTGAAGGGAATGGTGGCGGCTTCCTCGGAAAGCCATTCGAGCCAAATGCGGTCATCAAGAACGACATCGAGTACATCCTGATGCAGCGCAAGCCGGGTGGGTACAGGCAGCCATCGAATGCCGAACGAATCTTGAGTGTTATTCCCGCCACCGATCACGGTGCCTGGTTCCAGCAGGTTTGGGCCGGAGTGACGGGTGCATCCACACGCCAGCATCCCGCACCCTATCCTGTGGAATTGGCGGAGCGGCTGGTTCGCATGTTCAGCTTCGTGGGAGACACGGTTTTTGACCCATTCCTCGGCACAGGCACCACTGCCCTCGCCGCCGCGCAGTGGGGAAGGAACTCCATCGGTGTGGAAGTGGATCCCGAGTATTTCCGCCTCGCCTGGAACCGGCTCTCAGACAAGGCCGGCGACATGATCTCACCAGCCAAGGTTACCATTCATGAGGCGAACAAGGATCGGGAAAGCACCCATGCGGGATCAGATCGCCACGGCCGTTCAGCACTTTTGGACCGTCCGCGATAGACAGGCTGCCAACCAGGGGCTGAAATCTGGAGAGCGGGACCGTGGCACCCGGTCGGCGGTCACCGGCGGCGCACAACTGGATGGCTTCGCAGATCTCATTGCCGCGGTCCTGAAGATCTACAACGTGCCGGAAGACTGCATCTACACGAAACGCCAGCCGCTCCAACTTCCAGGTTACTTTCGATCCGAAAAGAAGTGGGATGTACTGGTCATCCACGAAGGTCGCCTGCTCCTGTGCATCGAGTTTAAATCCCAGGTCGGCTCCTTCGGGAACAATCAGAACAACCGGGCAGAGGAGGTTGTAGGTCTGGCGCACGACCTCTGGACCGCCTATGGAAAGGGTGCGTTCGCTCCCAGCGCCCGGCCGTGGCTTGGCTTCCTCATGCTCCTCGAAGATCACCCAACGGTCCGCCGCCCCGTTGGCGTGGAAGAGCCCCACTTCAAGGTCTTCCCGGAGTTTCGCGGTGCATCCTACATAGGACGTTATCGAATTCTGCTGGAGAATTTGGTTCGTGAACGCCTGCTGGATGCGGCATGCCTCATCCTGAGCCCTCAAAGTCGGGGTGCCAAAGTAGAGTACGCCGAACCATCACCTGAACTGGCATTTGCGACCTTCGCGAGGTCGATGGCCGCGCACGCCCTCGCCCACTTTGGAGACCGGCTGAACAGGCTCCACGAATGAGAGTCGATGCCTTTCCCCTCCACATCCTCGCTCCCCATCACGACCGTCCGTTGCACGGACTCGCCGCGACCCGATCAGTCCTCCTCGATCAGGAGCGACCAGAAACCACCGGGGACGGAAGGGGACACGGGCACCAGGCGGCTCATGGATGAACCGGTTCCAACCACGGCGGAACCCACCGGCGTCCAGGATGGCGGACTCAGCGACTCGCTGTGTCGCAACAGATAGGTGTACGCGGGGTCGCCGTGCCAGGTGAGATGGATCCCATCCTCCCGGCGCTCAATCCCGATGGAGGTGTCGGGACCGGCGCCAGCAAAGTCGCTGGAGGCCACGGTGAGTCTTAGGATCAGCCCGTTGCGGCCGACGCCGTAAAAGGCCCGATCCGACTCATGGAACGCCAGGTCGGCCACGCCTCCATGCTCGAAGAACGCCGCCGGAAGAATCCCGCCGGGAGCGGTCTCCCAGCGAACCCCGTCCAGGGATGCCCACAGGCGGGCGCCCTCGTCGCGATCTCCGCCGGACGCCACGAACACACCGGCGCCATAGGCAACGGCATTCAGCAACTGGTTCGGTGGAGACGGGGACTGGAAGGGGCGCCGGTTCCAGTTGCGTCCGTCCCAGGAGATGGAAGCGGAGGCGTCCGAACCGCCGAAGGTGCTGCCCAGGTCCACAAGGAGCGGTTCGTCGCCGAGTCTCCCCAGCGCACCGATCTGGGGACGCGGGCCGACACCGTTGACATGGGCCTGGCTCCACATGCCGCCATCCTCCGAGTAGAACTCGCCCGCACCGCCCACCCAACGGGAGGCATGGCGCAGGCGGTCGGCGGAGAAGGCGGGAGGCAGATCCGGAACCGGATTCCAGGTGAGGCCGCCGTCCTCCGACCGAAGCAGACCCGCTTCCAGATCGCCGCCGGCCAGCAGGACCCCGTCATGCATGGCGACCGAGCGGACCGCGTTGAGATGGAGAAATCCCGGAAGGACATGTCGCGTGGCGAAACCGGTTCCATCGGTCGAGGTCAGAATCGCCGCGTTGTCCCCGGCCAGCAGGAACCGGCCTTCGAGGTGCACGAGCTCGTGGAAGGCCGGTGTCTCCGCCACGCCTTCCACGGAGACCGGATGTTCCGTCCACCCGTTTCCGTCGGCGGCGTTGCGAAGGATGACCGGCGTACGGACCCCGTTGATGTTCTCGTTCATCCCATAGGCGACCTGTCGCCCTCCCCCGATGGCGATCAGGGACAAATGGGTCGCCGGAGTCCTGGCTTTCTGCACCTCGGTCCAATCCACACCGTTGGGGCTGGTGACAATGAGGCCGCGCTGCCCCGCCGCGACGAACCGGTCGTGGGCATACGTGACCGCCTGCAGCCCGGCCGACTGGTCACGCCCCGCGAGATAATTCCGGCCGTCTGTCGAGTAGCCGGTTCTGCCGTTGCGACTGACGGCCACGAAGCGTCCCCCGCCATGGGCGACCGCATCGAGATACAGGAATCCGCCGCCCCGGAACTCGCCCCACGTGGCTGCATCGGCACTGGTGGATGTATGGCCGTTGGGACCCACCACGGAATACACGCCGTTCCCGAAGGCCCCGGCGGTGCGGGTCCAGAAGAAGGGCAGTGTCTCGTCCGGCGGCGTGCCCGCCCGCGTCTCCGTCCATGCCAGGCCGTCGGCGCTGGTCAGGAACCGCCCGGAATCCTCCATGGCCACCAGGACGTCGCCGGCGAACAGATCGACGAACCCCCCGATCGCCGGGCTGACCAACGGGCTCCAAACCAGCCCGTCGAGGCTGCTCAACAACGCGCCGTTGACACCGGCGGCGTACCACTGAACGAGAAACGCAACCCCGCTCAAGGACTCCGTCGCGGGGCTGGCCGCAGCAGTCCAGTTCAGACCGTCGATGGAGGTGATGAGGGTCCCGGCGTTGCCGACCGCCACGAACCGTCCTTCCGCGAAATCGATGGCGTTCAAGGTCTCCTCCGTGGGCGTGATCCCATCCGTCCAGGTCAGCCCATCCGTGGATCGGGTCGCCAGTCCGCCGTTCCCGACCGCGACGGTGATCCCGTTGCCGTGGGCAATCCCGGTGTAGTTCACGGTGTTCAGCGTGGCGGGTCCCCAGACGATCGTTCTCGATTCGGCCGGGGTGGTGGCGGTGACCGTCGGGGAACGCCGTCCGAACACCCGGCTCTCCGCCTCGATCTCGTAGTGATAGGTCTCGGAGGGATCGAGGCCGCTGTCGAGGTAGCGGACTTCGTCCGGGGGCAGGCGCGCGATCTGATTGAGGAACATCTCCTCCCCGCTGGCGCGGAAGATCAGATACCCGAGTTCGCCACGGACGTCGCTCCAGGTGAGTTCGATCTGACTGGCGTTGCGGGCCGTCGCCGCGAAGCCTCCCGGAATCTCCGGCGGCGCCGAAACCTGGAGCACGCTCGACCATTCCGAACGAATGGCGCCCGAGACGGAGCGAATCCGGTATTCGTAATCCTGCCCCAGGGTGACATCGGAGTCGGTGACCGTGCGGGGGCCGTCGTTGGCCACCGAAAAAACCAGTGTGAAGGCCTCCTCGGGAACGTTGCGGCGTTCGATCTCGAAACGCTGGGCCGCGAAGACACCGGCCCAGCTCAACTGAATGGCGTTCACCGAGTCCTCGAACGATCCGTTCAGGAACCCAGGTGGAAGCAGCGCCACGCCCGCCTGTTCCATGACCAGGGTGTCCGTCCCGATGGAGATGGTGCCGGTGCGCGCCTCCGCAGTGAGGTTCTGCTGGACGAAACCCGAGATCTGGCCGTTGCCCGTCCCGGAGCGTGGATTGCTCAAGGTGATCCATCCGGCGCCCGTCGTGGCGTTCCACGATACGGACGGGCCGGCCGTGATCGGCGCCGTGAACGCTCCGCCCATGCCTGGAAACGTCAGCCTGTCATCGACGAAGGCCGCCGGCGTGGGACCGTCCACCTCCGGTCCGTCCGAGCTGAGGATCCGGCCGTTCGTCCCCACCGCCACAAACCGAAGGAAGGTGGACCCCGCCGGCACGCCCGCGGCGGCCCCGTATAGGAAATCCCCGGTGACCGCCGGCAGCACCGTGGTCCAGTCCTGGGCGTTGTTCGAAACGAGAATCCGACCGTTGCTTCCCGTGGCGACCCAGATTTGCGGGGAGGACAGCGTGGCAATGCCGTACAACAGATCGCCCGACCCGGAATTCACCAGGACCCAGGTGATCCCATCGGTGGAGGTCATGATCTGCCCCCCGACGCCAATCACCAGGAACCGGCCCGCATTGAATGCGACATCCTCCCAATCGACATTGGGCGTCGCCGCAACCCTCCTCCACTCGCCTCCGTTCAGGGAGTAGAGAATCACCCCGGTCGTGCCCACTGCCACGCGGGTCGTCCCGCCCTGGACAACCCCCTTCAGGGTGCTCGCCACTCCCACCGCACCGCCGGTCCACGATGCGCCGTCAGGCGAGGTCGCAATGACGGCGTTGCCGCCGGTGCCACCCACGGCGATGAATCCATCGCCGGTCCAGGCCACCCCGCGGAACTCGAGGCCGATGCCGACCGGTCCGCCGGCCCAGGTCCGCCCGCCATCCGTGGAAACCGCGCTGGTGGACGACGCGGAATTGGACCCCACCGCGACGAAACGGTTGTTGCCATGGGCCACCGAATAAAAGATCCCGCCCACCGCGCTGACATGGTGGGTCCAGACGATGCCGTCCGGCGACGTGACGGAACTGCCGGACGCGGTGGTCGTGCCAACGGCGACGAAGGTGTCGCCGCCGAAGGTGACATCGTAGAGGAGATCGCCGGAGTTCGAGTTTCTCAGGGTCCAGGTGGTCTGCGCGAAACACGCGCCCGAAATCGCGAACCATGCCAGGACAGAGGTCAGGTAACGGATCATGGGGATCATGGGGACAGGCGGTTGGCATCGAGGTGCACTGCGACTCGAGTCGGGTGCTCCGGAGCGGTTCATCGAGGCGAGGGGACCGAAGAGATGGCGTCGGGCCGGCGGAAGACAGGGATGCGATGTGCCCATCGAGGGCATCCATGCCACGCGTTCCGACGGGGCCGGGCAAGTCCATTTTCGAGACAAGGCAGGGTTGACGCCCTGATCCCGATTGAAAACCCTGCGGCCCGGTCCGGTCGGTTCCAGGCCGAACCCAGGCCGAACCCAGCTCGAATCGCATCACGCCCGATCCTTCCCGCCCGCCCCGCCCTCCCTCCCCGCCCGTGCGCATCGCCCTCCTCAATGCCCAAGGCGGTTGTGTCGGAGGACTGGAGATCCACCTGGCGCGACTCCTGCCCGCCCTCCAGGCGGCGCAGCATGAGGTCCGGCTCTTTCACGAATGGCCACCCCCTCCGTCCCGCGCACCCATCGCGCCGGACCACGGCCAGTCCCTCGCCGGACGCGACGACCGCGAAGCTCTCGAATGCCTCGCCTCCTGGCGTCCGGACGTCCTCTATGTTCACAGCCCCATGCGCCCATCGCTTGCCATGGAGGCGGTGCGGCGCTGGCCGGCCGCGGCCTTTCAGCACGGTTACTTCGGCACCTGCGCCACGGGATGGAAGCGCATCCACACGCCCCGCGCCCAACCCTGTTCCCGCACGTTCGGATGGTCCTGCCTGGCCTGCCACTACCCCCTGCGCTGCGGCGGGTGGAACCCCTTCGCTCTCTGGCGTGGGTTCGTCGCGCAACGTGGATGGCAGCGTGTCATGCGCCGGTTCGATCTCATCGCCTGCCACTCCGACGCCATGGCCCGCGAACTCCACCGGCACGGGTTCCCCCCGGGGCAGGTCCGCACCCTCCCCTTTCTCGTGCCCCCTCCCAAAACGGGTGGCTCGGCATCGCAACCGCGGTCCTTGCCGCCCGACGGACCCGTCCGCCTCGTGTTCCTCGGCCGGCTCGAACCCGTGAAGGGCGCCCTGCTTCTCCTCGACTCCCTGCCCATCGTCCGGCGCGCCCTGGGACGGCCCCTCGTTCTGCATCTCGCCGGTGAAGGTCCCCATCGGCCTGCCCTCGAAGCCCGGGCCCGGGCAATCGTGGCGACCGATGACATCGAAGTGAGGTTCACCGGTTGGATCGGGGAGGACGCCCGGCATCGCCTGTTCCAATCCAGCGATCTGATCGCGGTGCCGAGCGTCTGGCCGGAACCGTTCGGTCAGGTCGGCGTCGAGGCCGGTCATTGGGGCATCCCGGCCGCGAGCTTCGATGTCGGAGGGGTTCGCTCCTGGCTCCATCCCGGGATCAACGGGCACCTCGCTCCGGGCGATCCCCCCACCATCGCCGGTCTCGCCCACGCCATCGTCGCCTGCCTCTCGGACCCCGGGCATTACCGGCACCTGAGCCGGGGCGCCCTGGACGCCACCCAGGCCTTCCTGGAGGAACCCCACCTCCGCGCCGTTGAACAACTCCTCACCGACGCCATTCGACATCGATCCCGTTCGGGCCCGTAAACGCTCCGCTCCCGACCCGCGCCGTGCTCCCGCGCCGCCGTTGAGTCCGGCAACCACGTCCCAATCGTGGCTCACCCGCCTCCCATGCCGCCCCTTGCCAGCGGACCCAGGGAGTCGAACTATCCCGGCCCGGCATGCATGCCTTGCACGGTCGCTCCGCGACGTTTGCCGCACCTCCCCGGGGCACCCCCGCCCCCGTGGTGTGGCGGCTGGGGCTTCTCCTCCTCACGGCCCTTCGGATCCCGGCGCAACCGGCGTCGGAGGACCCCCTGCCCCCGCTGCCCCCGCTGGACCCCGGCCGCCCCCCGGCAACCGGCTGGACGGCCTGGCAGTCGGTCCCCCGCCTGCTCGGCGTGTCGCAGGCGGACATCGTCAGTGGCACCTCGTTCCAGGGCGACACCACCCGGCGGCGGGCTTCGGGTCAGAACCATACCACCGTGTTCATGGAGTTCCGGCGCCTGTCGGCGCAGGAAATCGGGACCCTGCGTGGGGTGGGCTGGAGGGTAGCCTCCGCCCACGGTGCGGCTTCGCTCCATTCCTGGTCCGAGGTCTACACCTCGCTCGGCGAGGGCAGCGAGGCCTCCAACGCGGGGTCGTATTCCGGTCCCTTCAGTCTGCAGAGGGACGCCAACCTCTACATCAGCCTCGACGATGGCGGAGGCGGCTTCATGACGCTTGGCACCCCCGCCCAGCCGTGGAGCGAGCGGAGCTGGGGATCGGCCACAAGGTTCAGTTCCGACACCTTCTCCCTGGAGACACGGAACTTCGACGACCTCCTTCCCCGTCCGGCCCATGAGACGGCATTCGAGAACTCGTGGGTTCCCTTCAACGCCCCCAAGGAGGCGATGCCCTTCTCGGCACGGATGGCAGTGTCGCAGATCACGGACCAGGGGCATGGCTGGTTCCGCCGCGAGGCGTGGGTGCAGTTCTGGCCGGACTGGAGCGACGTGGAACTCCAGGTGGAACTCCACGTGGAGACGGATCGCGAGATGCCGTTCGAAACCTGGCGGCCCGAGGGGAATGACACGCACCCCGATCGGGCTGGCCCGAAGCCGTTGCGGATCGAAGCCCTGCTGCGGCCCAGGGCCGAGGCGCCGACGCCCGAACAGTGGCGGGCATTGCCGGAGGTGCGGCGCTTCCGGTTCGAGTTGAACGGGACATCCCGCGAGCCCGGGGTGTGCATGAACTGGCCCTCGCCGTCCGGCCCCCCGTTCCTGGGCGAGGATCCCCAGTTCGACCTGCGCTTCAGCGCGGCCATTCCCGAAGTCACGGTGCTGTCCCCCATGGGCCAGAAGGCGGGCGTACCCCAGCTCGCCGGTGGCGACCTCGAACCGCGTCGGGGTTGGGTCCGCCTGAACAGCTACGATTTCGGCGCCTTCGCGGAATTGCAGGTCTACGCCGAACTCGCCGACGGCCGTGAGATCGTGGGTCACCGCAGGGTCGGCGGGGAACGGCATTACAGAATCCCCATCCCGGAGCGTCCCCTGGGCAGCCGGATCGCCCAGGTCTGGCGGAACCAGAATCCATTCACGGGAACGGACGACGCCGACGACGACGATCAGCCGACGGGGGACGGACAGAAGGGGGACGGTTTCAGTGCCTACGAGGAATACCGGGGTTTCCGGGTGAACCGCCGCCATGTCTCCACGGACCCGGCGGTGAAGGACCTGTTCATCCGCAACCTGAACAAGGGCCCCGTGGGCGCCGCGTGCCGCCTTCTCGAAGTCCAAACCGCCGTGGACGCCCGCAAGGGCTTGAAGATCTGGGACGCCCTTGCCGACGAGGAATGGCAGGATTCCCGGGTGATGAATCCCAACCGCGGCGCCAACTCGCCACGGTCTTCGGAGGAGTTTCAGCACGGCATCCTGGTCGAACCCAACCTCGCCACCAATGGCGCCGTGATCATCTCCTACGCCGACGTCATCGCCACGCCGTGGCGCCCCAAAAACGTGCGACGGGTGGTGGTCCACCCTTACGACAACACCGTCGAGACCATTGCCCACGAAATCGCGCACGCGATCGGGGTCCATCACCATGGGGACGCCGATTTCCACGCCCGATGGACCGTTCGCGAGGCGGTCCAGCCCGATGGCACGGTGACGCGGTGGTTCGAGGAGCAGGCTCATCGGTCCGATTCCGCAACAGGCACGCTGGTTCCCGTCGGACCAGGGTATCGCATCCGCGTCTTCCGGGAGGGCCAGTCTCTCGAAGTCCTTCCCGAGAACGGCACCAACGTGACCATCGCCCCCATGCCGATCTATGTGGCGCGGCGCGGCGGACAACACTCCGGCGACCGGTACTGCATCATGCGCTACGACCTGGCCGGGGCGTACATTCCACGGAACGGACTGATCATCGACCGCGTCCTGACGCCCAAAAACGTGCTGGTGGTGCTCCCGGGCATGAACCCGTACGTCCTGTGCCGCAATTGCCAGGGAACCTCCTTCAACCCGGCCCGCTTCGGCCACGCAACCCGGGGCGATTGCGTGAGCCAGCTCTGTGTGCGCGACAGCGCCCCAGCCCGTCCCCCGCCCACGGGCAAATGTCCCGACACGCCCTGATCCCGTCTTCCCCATGAACCTCCGCGCCCTTTGTCTCGGACTGGGTTGCCTCCTTGCCGGCGCCCTGTCCGCTCCTTCCCAGGAACCCGACGCCGGTGTGCTGTATCTCGACCTCGCGGGCGACCCGGTGCAGGGCCCGCGCGGCTGGCCATGGCCGTTCGTCTGGTATGTGCTGAACCCGGGAACGGTGCCCGACACCCTCGTGGTTGAGGGCTCCGATGGCACCGGGATCCAGGTCTCGGCCGTCACGCCCGGACGCTGGTGGCTGTCACCCGCGCAGACCCTGGACCTTCCCACCGGCCCCGCCGTGGCCAGGTTGGGTCAGGCGGTACTGCCGTTCGATGTGGTCGATCGGCCCACGCCCCTGACGCCCCACCAGGAGGAGGCCCGTCACCTGGTGCGGATTCGACATCTGCTGGCGCTGGGACCGGCCGCCGAGGCCCAGCGGTTGGCCGGGGCGTGGCTGGCAGAGCAACCCGACTCGGTGCTGGCCCGCACGCTGCTGGCGGATGCCCTCGCCGCCCAGGGTCGGGCGCGCGATGCACTGGCGTCGTACCAGACCGTCCTCGATGTCCAGGACTGGAACCTCCGCCCGCCGCACAGCCTCCTTCTCGCCGTCAACGCGGCCTGGGAGGACGTGGTCGCCACGCTGCCCCTGGCCCCGCCCTACGAACCCGAACCGGTCACACTCGAAGAACAGGACAGGGCCTTCGGCGAAGACCCGAACGGGCAGTGGGCCGCCACGGTCACAGCCAGCAGCGAGTACCAGTCGCAGGGCGATTACTCCGCCTCGCGCGCCGCAGGGCCGCCCGACGTCACGCGTTACGGGGACAGCCGGTTCGCATGGGCCAGCCGGACCGCCGATGGCCAGGAGGAATGGCTCGATGCCACATTCGCCCGGGCCGTTCATGCCACCGCGGTACGCGTCAGGCAGGTGTTCAACGTCGGCGCCATCTCCCGCATCGAGGTGTTCGACCCCGCCGGCGTCGGCACAACGGTGTTTTCAGGATCCGACACCAACGCCTACACCCCAAGGCAGATCGCCTGGTTCATCATCCGGTTTCCAACAACTGGCCGCCCGGTGCAACGGGTCCGCATCACCCTCGATTCCCCCCGTGTCCGCGGTTGGAACGAAATCGACGCCATCCAGCTCGTCGGCACGCCCCCCACCGTGGAACGTCCGACCCTTTCCTACACCTGGCAGTCCGAATCCCGCACCCTCCACTTCGCCCCATGGCCGGAAGGCTTCGTGCTGGAACGGGCCACCCGCCTCGCGCCTCCCGACTGGCAACCCCTTCCCGAGCCGGCGCCCGTGCGCATCCCCCTCACCGGCGAACCCGCCTTCTTCCGGCTCGTCCGCGCTCAATGACCCGTGCATCCCGAAGGGGTGGGTGATAAGGCAGCGAATCGGAGGGACGAACTGGGCGGCGCGAACCTTGGCACCCTCCCCGACGCCGACGATCCCGACCAGGACGATCCGCGGCGCTTCGGACCATGGGCTTCGTTGATGGCCGGCGGTGCGGGGGTGGAATGGTATTTCGGCTGGCAGAACAACAGCCCGTTCAGCGACCTCTCCTGCGAGGACTGGCGAACCCGTGAATCCATGTACCGCCAGACGAGGATCGCGCTCGATTTCTTCCACGAACACCTCCCGTTCTGGTGGCTGGCTCCGGCCGACGAGGCGGTCGTCGGTCACGGCGCACAAGGCCTGTTCGCTCCCGGCGAACTGTACGCCATCCACCTGCCCCACGGCGGCGGAACACGCTTCGACCTCGGCGATCATCCCGGCCTCTACGAAATCCTGTGGTTCAACCCGCGCACCGGCGAGGGGCTGCGCCCGGGCAACATCCGCCAAGGGCCCGGCCCGGGCCTCACCTGGACCGGCTTCCCGCCCGGCACGGATTACGCCAGTGGCCTGAACCACAACCTCTGCATCATCATTCCCGAATGGGAGATGGTCATCGTCCGCATGGGCGTCGACGGCAACGCGCCGCCCGGCACTCTCGACGCCTTCCTCCGCCGCCTCACCCTCGCGGTATCGCCCCTGCCCGCCGACCCATGACCCTCCAACGGCCACAGTAGATACGCGACGGCCTCCTGCTCGCGCCATGCCTTCCAGATCGACCTATTTATTGAGAGCATCCTCCTAGCCCGTGGCGGAACGACCGCTAGGGTGCGCCGCATGACCTTTCCATGGTTTCGCCCTCGCGGGATCTGCCCGGACCCGGGACCGAACCGGGGCGCGAACCGGCTGGCCTGGGCGTGTCTGCTGGCCGGGCTTGGACTCCTTCTGGCCGGACGCTCGGCGGCCGAAGTGCCCGGGCATCGGGTGGATGGAAACGGCGTCCACCTCGTCGGCGTCGGCCCGGACAATCCGATCCTTTACGACAACGACTGGTGGTTCGATGTCTTCGACAACAACTACCTCTGGGCACTGGCCAGCCTCGGAAAGGCAAACCTCCGGGGCAACATCGTCTCGCGTGACATGTGGGATTGGGACAAGGGCTATCACTACTCCTTCGAGCAATCGTGGCAGGACGCCGAAAAGGCGCTGAAGCTCGCACGCGACTCCGGCCTGAAAAACATCCCCGGGCTCACGCGCGGCGCCGACCGTGTGCTCGTGCGGCCGGACAGCGGGCGCATCGAGGACACCCTGGCTCGTCCCACCGACGGCAGCCGCTTGATCGCGGTCGAGGCGAGGAAGGCGTCGCCGGAGAAGCCCCTGCTGATCATCGCCGGCGGGCCGCAGACCACCGTGGCCAACGCATTGCTGACGAACCCGGAGATCGCGGCGAACCTCGTCGTGTTCAACCTGACCGTCAGCAACTATGGCTACAACGGCAAGGACGGCTGGGCCGCCTACATCGTGGCGAAACGGACTCGATACGTGGACTGGGGCGGCGGCGCGTTCTGGGACCGCGACTCGGTCTTCCGCGCAGAGCACTTCGACAGGCTGCCGGACAACCCGTTCACAGAGGATATGAAACGCTTCATCCGGACCGATCTCGGCCGGGCCAACCAGCTCGGCGACGGAGCGCCGCTGGTCTGGCTCTTCCAGCCGATGTGCTGGACCGGTGCCGAAATCCGCCGGGCGGAATTCGAGGGCCGCGCGCTTGTCTTCCGGCCCGTACCGCCCGGTGAGGCCGGCGACGTGCTGGTCATCCCCAAGGCCGCCACCGATCTGCCGGCGAGCCGGGAGGAGTTCTTCCGCGTGATGACCCATCCGCGGCTGTTCGCACGATGACGAGTCCATCGGACAGCGCTTGAGTTTCCACCCGCCAATCCGGTACCCCATCAGCGTTCCGCCATGAACTGCCACCGCCGCCTGCGCACCGCGCTTCGAACGGCCATCGGATTGTGCGCCCTCGCCCGCGTGCTCGCCGCCGACGAGGCCGTGCTCTTCCGCGCGATCAACCTCAACGGCCCGGGTGCCACCCTCCTCGGCCAGTCGTGGGAGGGCATGGACACCCCCCACCTCGTCGTCCGTCAGGGAAACCGGTTTGAGAACCAGGCCGTTCTCCTCCGCCCGCCGACCGACCCGGTCAAGGCGCAGATGATCCGCAGCAGCATCATCGGCAGCCGGGTGGACCTCGAACTGATCGACGTCCCGCCGGGTAACTACCAGGTGTTCGTGTACCTCTGGGAGGACAACCACAGCGAACAGATCGACCTGCTGATCAACGACCGGCCCTTCCTGGAAAAGGCCCACACCGGCAAGGCCGGGCTGTGGCGGCGTCATGGACCGTGGCCGGCGGAAAGTCAGGACGGGAAGATCAGGATCTCCGGTCGCGCCCCGGGCCACGGCGCCGTCAACCTGTCCGGCCTCGAGGTCTGGTCCGGCACAGGCCCCGTGCCGGTGCCGGAGGGGCCGCAGTTCGTCCTCGATCCCTCGGCAGAACAAATCGAGTTCTTCGAGCGCCGGGTGCGGCCGGTGCTGGTGGACAATTGCTACGAATGTCACCGGGCCGGCGCGCGCCAGTTTGGCGGCAACCTCCTGCTCGATTCCCGCGCGGGCATCCTGCGCGGCGGCGACACCGGTCCGGTCATCACCCCCGGCGATCCCGAGGCGAGCCTGTTGATCCACGCCATCCGCCATACGGACCCGCAACTCACCATGCCGCCCCGCGAACGACTGTCGCCGCTGGCCGTCGCCGACATCGAGGCCTGGGTCCGCATGGGCGCTCCCGATCCGCGCACCAACGACACTGTCGCCGTGCAGCTCGCCCGCGAATCCATCGACTGGGACCTCGCCCGCCAATGGTGGTCGTTCCAGCCGGTGTCCGATCCCGCCCCGCCCGACATCCAGGATGAGGACTGGCCCGCCAACCCCCTGGACCGCTTCATCCTCGCCCGGCTGGAACAGGCGGGCATCGGGCCCGCTGCCGACGCGGACCGCCGCGCATGGATCCGCCGGACGACATTCACTCTCACCGGGCTGCCGCCCACACCGGAGGAGGTGGCGGATTTCCTCGCCGACGATTCCCCGGAGGCCTTCGCGCAGGTGGTGGACCGCCTGCTGGCTTCACCGCACTACGGCGAACGCTGGGGCCGCCACTGGCTGGACGTGGTGCGCTACGCGGACACCGCGGGGGACAACTCGGACTTCCCCATCCCGCAGATCTACCGGTACCGGGACTGGGTCATCGCCGCGTTCAACCGCGATCTGCCCTTCGACCAGTTCGTGCGCGAACAACTGGCCGGCGATCTGATGCCGGCGGAAACCCTCGATGACACCCTCGACCGCATCGTTGCCACCGGCTATCTCGCCAACGCCCGCCGCTTCGGGTCGCGCGTCGAGGATTACCCGCAGCACCTCACCATCGAGGACACCCTCGACAATCTCGGACGTGCCTTCCTCGGGCTGACGGTCAGTTGCGCCCGCTGCCACGACCACAAGTTCGATCCGATCACCGCAGCGGATTACTACGCGCTCTACGGCATCTTCCACAGCACCCGCTACCCGTGGCCCGGCATCGAGCTGGACAAGACGCAGCGCGACCTCGTGCCGCTCGTCCCCCCGGAACAACGGGCGGACGCCGAATCCCTCCCCGGGATCCGCGCCGGGGAACAGCGTCGTCTCGAACGGGAAGTCCGGCGCCTGAAGGATCGGGTGAAGGATACGCCGGAAGAAGAGAAGGCCGCGTTGGAGGAAGAGATCAAGGCGGCGGAGAAAGCCCTGAACGATCACAAGAACCAGCCGCTGCCCTTCGAGCTCGCCTACGCCGTGGCCGAAGGGGCCCGCATCGGCGACGTGGCGCTCCAGCGTCGGGGCGACCCCGCCCTTCCCGGCGAGGTGGTGCCACGGCGCTTCCTCACCGTGCTCGGCGGAACCGCCCTCCCGCCCGGCCACCCGTCCAGCGGCCGCCGCGAACTGGCCGAATGGATTGTGGACCCCGCCAACCCGCTCACCGCGCGCGTGATGGTCAACCGCATCTGGCTGCATCACTTCGGCCGCGGCCTGGTGACGACGCCCAACGACTTCGGCAAACAGGGCCAGGCGCCCACGCATCCCGCCCTGCTCGACTGGCTGGCAGCCCGCTTCGTGGAGTCCGGCTGGTCCGTCAAGGCGATGCACCGCCTTATCCTGCTCTCGCGCACCTACCGGCAATCCGCCACCCGCGACGAGTTGGCCCTGGCGAAGGACCCCACCCTCGAACTCTACAGCGGCTTCCCCCGCCGCCGGCTCGATGCCGAGTCGCTCCGCGACGCCACCCTCGCCATCAGCGGCAACCTCGACCTCACCCCGCACGGCCCGCATCCCTTCCCCCCCCAGACAGCCTGGAACTTCACGCAGCACAACCCCTTCCGGGCGGTGTACGACCATCCGCGGCGCAGCGTTTATCTGATGACCCAGCGGATCCAGCGCCATCCCTACCTCGCCATCTTCGACGGCGCCGACCCCTCCGCCAGCACCGCCGTCCGCGCCGTGAGCACGACGCCCCTGCAGGCGTTGTACCTGCTCAACGACGCCTTCGTGCATGAACAGGCCCGGCACTTCGCCGAACGCATCACCACCGGAACGGACGGGGACGAGGCGCGCCTCCGTCGGGCCTACGAACTCGCGCTGGCCCGACCGCCGGACCCGGAGGAGCTGAACCACGCCCGCGAATTCCTCGAGGCCGCCCGCACCCTCCTCGCGCGGGAATCCGCGGCAACGGCGGAGCCTGAAACCGCCGCGTGGCAGGCCTTCGCCCGCGTGCTCTACCGACTCAATGAATTCGCCTACGTGGACTGATCGGACATCACCTCGTCAGGGGCCCCCCATGGGTACCCATCAGGGGAGGGCGCGTCGTTTCAAACCCTTGTTGGTTTCTTCGCTCCCAACCATCCTGCACGCATGACAACCACGGTCCACGAGGGCAATCAGGTCAGCATTCCTCCGGAAATTGCGCGGGAGTTTGGCATCCGTCCGGGGATGCGCCTGGACTGGTCCGCGGGGGGCGAAGGGACGATTCTCTTGAAACCTCGGCCACGCCGGGCGGAACTCGCTCGCCGTCTGATGGGAGCGGGCCGACACTGGCTCCAGCCCGGCGCCGATCCCATCAGAGATCTGCTTCGCGAACGTGCCCAGGATGAGCCGCCGCAATACGGTGTCGCAAGGCCATGACGCATCTGTTCGACACCACCGCCCTCCTGGCGCATTACCTCGCGGAGAATGGCGCCGAGCGCGTGCAGGCGTTGTTGGAGGATGAGAGGGTGGTCGTCGGTGTTTCGATCCTCTCGCTCTATGAGTTTGAACTGCGCCTGCATCACCTGGGGCTTGATGAGCCGACCCGGGCCGGAGAACTGGACCGCTATCGCGAACTGCTCGACCGGGTCGTGGACGTGCATGAAGCGGTCCGCGGCGAGGCCATTCGCCTGCGCACCCGTGCCATCGCGCATATCTCGGCCATGGATGCGTTGATCGGGGCCACCGCGTCGTTGCATGGGGCGACACTGGTCCATCGTGATCCCCACTTTTCCGCCATTCCGACGGCGTTGTTGTGCCAGGAACTGCTGCCCGCCAAGAGAACCAGTCCACCCCCCGACTGTTCATGAACCACCCCCTCCTTTACCGCCGTGCCTTCATCCGTTCGCTGGTCGGCAGCTCGATGCTGCTGCCCGGCATCGTGTCCAACCTCCTCGCCGAGTCCGGTTCCGCCGCCCCCGCCGCGGCCGATCCCCTTGCGCCCAAGCCGCCGCATTTCCCGGCCAGGGCCAAACGCGTCATCTTCATCTTCTCCAACGGCGGGGTGTCCCATATGGACACCTTCGACCACAAGCCCGCGCTCTTCGCCGCCGACGGCAAGACGATGGGCGTGGGGGGCGGCCTCTCAAACCAGCTCCGCCGCCTGCTCCGGCCCGGCTGGGAGTTTCACCCGGGCGGACGCTGCGGCACGCTCGTCAGCGACCTCTTCCCCCACCTGCGCGAGCGCATGGACGACGTCTGCCTCATCCGCTCGATGAAGTCCGATGACAACGAACACTACCAGGCCACGCTCGCCATCCACACGGGCTCGTTCTTCTTCTCCCGCCCGAGCATCGGCTCCTGGATCAGCTACGGCCTCGGCACCTTCAACCGCAACCTGCCCTCGTTCATGGTGCTCTCCGCCGGGTCGCCCTACGCCGGCACGCAGATCTTCAACAACGATTTCCTGCCCGCCTACCACCAGGGCGTGCGCGTCGTGCCCGGCAGGGAACCCATCGCCAACCTCGATCCCCGCACCCCGCGCCGCGAATTGCAGGAACTGGAACTGGGCCTGGCCGGCGCGTTCAACCAGCGCCACCTCCAATCCCGCGGCCACGACAGCGAACTGGCCGCGCGCCTCCGCGCCTTCGAAACCGCCTTCCACATGCAGACCGAGGCGCGCGAAGTGTTCGACCTGTCGCAGGAAAGTGACGCCACCCATGAACTCTACGGCATGCAGCGCGGACAAACCGACGGCTTCGGCTGGCCCTGCCTCGTCGCCCGCCGGCTCGCCGAGAGCGGCGTGCGCTTCATCGAGATCGTGGACGGCACCTCCAGCCACAACTGGGACCAGCACGGCGACATGGCCGAGCACGCCAAGCATGCCAGGAACATCGACCAGCCCATCGCCGGACTCCTGACCGATCTCAAGCAACGCGGCCTTCTCGACGACACGCTCGTCGTGTGGACCACCGAGTTCGGCCGCACGCCGGGCGTGGACGGCGAAAAGGGCCGGGGTCACCACAGTTCGTGCTTCTCCTCCTGGATGGCCGGCGGCGGGGTGAAGGGCGGCATGGTGCATGGCACCACCGACGACATTGGCGCGACCGTCACCGGGGACCTGGTCCACGTCCACGACTTCCATGCCACCATCCTGCATCTGCTCGGCATCGACCATGAGCGTCTGACCTTCCGCCACGGCGGACGTGACTACCGGCTCACGGATGTCCATGGCCACGTCGTGCACGAACTGCTGATGTGAGTCGCGGTGCGAGGTTCCGCGAAGGATCGGCATCCCGAAGGGGTGGGTGAGAAGGCAGCGAATCGGAGGGACGAGCTCCGCGATTCCTCAACCCCACGCACCACTCCCTTGCGGCCTCGTGGAACTCGGCCCTCCGATCTCACCCCTTTGCTTCACTCCGGAGAGACGAGCTCCGCGAGTCCTCATCCCATCGCTCCCCTCCTCCTGGTCCCCCCGCGATGCGGCAAGTCAGCCCGGACCTTCACTTCGCCCTTCATCCCGCGGTCTCTCCTCCCCCATGCTCCCCGCGTGCCAGGAGTCCTCGCCATTGTCGGCCGGCCGAACGTCGGCAAGTCGGCCCTCTTCAACCGCATCGCCGGTCGCCGGATCGCCATCGTCCACGACCTCCCCGGGGTCACGCGCGACCGCGTGACCGCCGAGGTCGAGTGGAACGGCCGTCCTTTCACCCTGATCGACACCGGCGGCCTCGGACTGCGGCGCGGCGAAAAGGCCCAGGACGCCATCACCCAGGCGGCCATGGAACAGGCCTCCGTCGCCATCGAATCCGCCGACGCCATCATCCTGGTGGTCAACGTCCAGGAAGGACTCGTCCCGCTCGATGCCGAGGTCGCCGCCCGCCTCCGCGAAGCCGGCAAACCCGTGCTCCTCGCCGCCAACAAGTCCGACAACGAACGCGTCGCCGCGGGTGCCGTGGACTTCGCATCGCTCGGCTTCGACCGCCTCTTCCCCGTCAGCGCCATCCACGGGCGCGGCGTCGAGGCGCTCATGCGGGCCGCCCTCGATCACCTGCCCGAACCCGGACCAGACACCGCATCGATTCGCCCCGCGCCTGCGGAATCCGACCCGTCCGCGGACCCGGAGACGGCCGCGGATCGTCCCCGCGATCCGGACGCCCCGCTGAAGCTCGCCATCGTGGGCCGGCCCAACGTCGGCAAGTCCTCCCTCATCAACGCCCTCACCCAATCGAACCGGGTGGTGGTCAGCGCCGTTCCCGGCACCACCCGCGACGCCGTCGATGTCCCGTTCGAGATCGAGACCGAGGGACGCCGCGAACGCTACGTCCTGGTCGATACCGCCGGGGTGCGGAAGCGGCGCAGCATCGACAACTCCATCGAGTTCTTCAGCGTCAAGCGCACCGAGGAGGCCATCGGCCGTTGCGACATCGCCATCCTGGTGCTCGACGCCGCCGACGGAATCCGCGAGCAGGACAAGAAGATCGGCGCCCTCATCACCGAGGCCCGTCGCGCCTGCATCGTGGTGGTGAACAAATGGGACATGGTGGAAGAGAACGTCCGCGAGGCCCGTGAACGGGAAATGCAGCGCCGCGAGTCCGGCGTCCGCAAGGGCCGCAACACCGAAATGCCCATGACCACCCTCGGCGAGTTCGGCCGCTGGGTGCAGGAGAAGCTCTTCTTCCTCGACTACGCCCCGGTGATCTTCACCTCGGCCGCCTCGGGCTTCCATCTCGATCGCCTCCTCGAAGCGGTGCGCTACGTCGCCGCCCAGCTCCACCAGCACGTCCCCACCGCCGTCCTCAACCGGACCCTTCACGACGCCGTCACCCGCCGCCAGCCGATCACCCCGCGGGGCGACCGCCTCAAATTCTATTACGCCACCCAGATCGGCCAGGCGCCGCCGCGCTTCGTCCTCTTCGTCAATCGCAACGACATCCTCGACCGCCCTTACGAGAAATATCTCTCCGGCTCGCTGCGCACCGCCTTCGGCTACGAGGGTTGTCCCCTCGTCCTCATCCTTCGCGCCCGACCCAAGACCATCGAATCCGTCCGCAAGGACCGCCCCGCCCCAAAGGGACGCAAGGTCTCCAGCCGACCGCCCGCCCGCGCCCGATCCGACCGATCCGCCCGCCCCGCCAAACCCACCCGGCGCGGCAAGATCCGGGGCCGCCGGTAGTTCCGTTCCGCCCGGGTCCGGTCACGGATACGTATCCGCGATCTCGAGCTGGAACTGCTGGGACCGGAGGCTGTTGGGGTGGTTGCGGCCGAACCCGGCGTTCTCGTAGTCCCACTTGAAGTGGTAGAAGACAATCCGCCGGTCCTCGGGAATCGGCACCATGCTCTCCCAGCGGTTGGTCATCCGCGACACCCGTTCCATCGCATAGAAGTTCCCGTCGTACACCACGTAGCCCCGGATGCGGTCCTGCCGCAGTTCGCGCGTCCGTTCGGTGCTGGTCCACTCCGCCTCGAACGCGTACAGCCCGCTCTCCTCACGGGGCAGGGTGGACGGTGTGAGATTGGTGATGCGCGTCGCGCACCCCGTCACCGCCAACAGCGCGCCCAGCATCCCGGGCACCAGCCACTGCATGCGTCGCATGGGCAAAAGCGTGGATTCCCCCGCCCTGGGAAGTAAAGATGGAAGCCGCTCCAGACTTTCCCCCGTCCCCGGATCCCGGCACCCTCTCGTCCCCCATGATCGAACTGGCACGCTTCTCGTTCGGGGTCGGAGACCGGTTTGCCCAGCAGGCGAAAGCCCAATTGACCGCCTTCCGCCGCCTGGCCGAGGACGGCGTCGAGGTGGTCCCCGTCTGGAACAAATCCAACCGCGAACACTCCTTCATCGGCTCCGAACCCCGCAGCGTCCTCGATGCCGCCCAGGAAGCCGTGGAGGCCATGGGCTGGAAGGGCGACTGGCACGTGGACGCCGATCACATCCGCCTGGACACCGTGGACCGGTTCCTCGACTGCTCCGACTTCTTCACCCTCGACGTGGCGGACAGCATCGGGAAGGAAGCCCCGGCCGCCGACGTGGCCGCTTTCGTCGAACGCCACCCCGAACTCGTCGGCATCCTCGACCTGCCCGGCCGTACCGATCCCTTCACCACCTCCCGGGAGGCCATCGAAGCCATGGCCCGCAAGTACCTCCTCGCCGCCATCGAGGCCGGCCGGCTCTACCGGCACATCGCCGAACACGTGGGCGATTTTATCGCCGAGGTCTCGATGGACGAAACCGACGCACCCCAGACACCCCCGGAACTCCTCACCATCCTCGCCGCCCTCGCCGACCAGGGGGTCCGGGTCCAGACCATCGCCCCCAAGTTCACCGGCCGCTTCAACAAGGGCGTGGACTACGTCGGCGACCTCGACCAGTTCGAGCGGGAGTTCCACGACGACCTCGCCGTCCTCCAGCTCGCGATCCATCGCTACGGCCTGCCCGCCAACCTCAAACTCAGCATCCACTCCGGCAGCGACAAGTTCTCCCTCTACCCCATCGTCCGCCGCGCCCTCCAGCGCACCGGGGCCGGCGTCCACCTCAAGACCGCCGGCACCACCTGGCTCGAGGAACTCATCGGCCTCGCCGAAGCCGGCGGCGGCGGCCTCGTGCTGGTGAAGGAGATCTACGCCTCGGCCCTCGATCACGCCGCGGAACTGTGCGCGCCCTACGCCTCGGTCATCGACGTCGATCTCAAGAAGCTCCCCAAGGCCTCGACCGTCTCCGGCTGGAACGGCACCCAGTTCGCCAACGCCCTCCGCCACGTCCCCGCGCATCCCGAGTTCAATCCCAGCTTCCGCCAGTTGCTCCATGTCGCCTTCAAACTCGCCGCCCGACAGGGCCAGACCTACCTCACCCTCGTCCGCGGCAACGAGGAGGTCGTCGGCCGCAACGTCACCGCCAACCTCTACGAACGCCATCTCCGCCCCCTCTTCGTCGGTTAATCCCCCCAATCCCCACCTCGCCGTCCCGCCCTCCCCATGATCACCCGTCCCCTCGGCCGCACCGGCCTCCACCTGCCGATCCTCGGCTTCGGCGCCTCCTCCCTCGGCCAGGAGTTCCGCCGGATCACCGTCGAAGACGCCCTCCGCAGCGTCCGCGTCGCGCTCGAATGCGGCCTCACCTTCATCGACACCTCCCCCTTCTACGGTCGCGGCATGAGCGAAGTCCTCCTCGGCCTCGCCCTCCGCGATGTCTCCCGCGATCAGTACGTCCTCTGCACCAAACTCGGCCGCTACGACCTCGCCCACTTCGACTTCAGCGCCCGTCGCGTCGCCGAAAGCATCGACGTCAGCCTCCACCGCCTCGGCACCGATCACCTCGATATCGTCCTCTGCCACGACATCGAATTCGTCCCCATGCAGCAGATCGTGGACGAAACCCTCCCCGCCCTCGAACGCGCCCGCGCCCAGGGCAAGGTCCGTTTCCTCGGCATCAGCGGCTATCCGCAGAAGATCTTCCGCTTCATCGCCGACCAGGCGCCCCTCGACTGCGTCCTCAGCTACAACCAGTACACCCTCCAGAACACCCGGTTCGCCGACGAAACCCTTCCCTACCTCCGCGACAAGGGCATCGGCGCCCTCAACGCCGGACCCTTCAGCGCCCGGCTCCTCACTCACGCTCCACTGCCCCCCTGGCTCAAGGAACCCGAGGAGGTCAAGGCCGCCGCCCGCCAGGCCGCCGATCACTGCGCCCGCCGCGGTGTCGATATCGCCAGGCTCGCCCTCCAGTTCAGCCTCGCCCACCCCGACATCGCCTCCACCATCGCCGGCAGCGCCAACCCCGAAAACATCCGCCAATGGGCCCGCTGGGCCGCCGAACCCCTCGACACCGCCCTCCTCGACGAAGTCCGCGAAATCTTCCGCCCCGTCCGCAACATCGGCCACCTCGAGGGCCTCCCCGAAAACAACTGACCCCCCGACGCAACGCCCTGACCGGGCGCCCCAACCGCAACTTCCCTCCCGCCCCGTCTCCCCCCCATTCCCCCAACGCGCTCCGCACCGCGCCCGCCATGAAGGCCCTTCAACTCACCGAACCCCGTTCCTTCCACCTCATCGACCTCCCCGAACCGCCCCCGCCCGGACCCGGAGAAGCCCTGCTCCGCGTCCATCAGGTCGGCATCTGCGGGACCGATTACAGCGGCTACCTCGGGAAAATGCCGTTCTTCTCGTACCCCCGCATCCCCGGCCACGAACTCGGTGTCGAAGTCACCGCCGTCGGCGAAGACGTCACCCACCTCAAACCCGGCGACCGGGCCTCCGTCGAGCCCTACATCAGTTGTTACCGCTGCCACGCCTGCCAGCGCGGACACACCAACTGCTGCGAGCACAACCAGACCCTCGGCGTCCACTGCGATGGCGGTCTCCGCCCGTACTTCACCGTCCCCGCCCGCAAGGTCCATCCCTCCACCCGCCTGACCTTCGAACAGCTCGCCCTGGTCGAAACCCTCGCCATCGGCTGTCATGCCGTGAACCGCGCCGCCCCCCAGCCCAGCGAAACCGTCCTCGTCGTCGGCGCCGGTCCCATCGGACTCTCGGCCATCGAATTCGCCCGCCTCAGCGGCGCCCGCACCGTGGTCATGGACATGAACGAGGATCGGCTCGCCTTCGTCCGCGACCGCCTCGGCGTCTCCGACACCCTCCTCTCCCGCGGCGACGGACAGGAACTCACCGCCCTCCGCGACCTCACGGGCGGCGCCCTGGCGGACGTGACCATCGACGCCACCGGCTCCCACCACTCGATGAGCACCTCCCTCGAATACTGCGCCTTCGCCGGACGCTGGGTGTACGTCGGCATCACCCAGGAGAAGGTCTCCTTCCTTCACGCCCCGATCTTTCACCGCCGCGAAATCACCCTCCTCGCCAGCCGCAACGCCCTCCCCGACGACTTCACCCGCATCATCCGGGCCATCGAAGACGGTCACCTCCGCACCGATCCCTGGATCACCCACCGCACCACCCTCGAAGCCGTCCCGGAAATCTTCCCCACCTACCTCCTCCCCGAGACCCGCGTCATCAAAGCCCTGGTCGAAGTCACAGCCTGACCCCGCCCGCACAGAAACCCGTAAGAAACCCGGAGGGGCGGGTTCCACAAGCCCGCCCCGCGAGTAACTCCAGTCGCTTGGACACGCGCAATTCGTCCCCTCCGAAACGCCGCTCCCCAGACTCACCGCTCCGGCAGAATCACAATCCCCGGATGCACCATCAACTCCCGGCCATTCCGGTTCCCGATCACATTGTAAAACGCCTCGTCGCCCCAGAACACAAACCCCGCCAGCTCCGGAAACGCGCCCTCCAGCTTGCGCCACACATCGAGGGAATCACGCGGCGGCTCGTTCCGACCTCGAATCCCCAGTTCCGCCCACCAGATCACCTTGCCGTCGTTCCGCTTCTTCCCCACCGCCCACTCATACTCATCGAACACCAGACCCATCCCGTACGCCGACTTCCCGATCACATCCACATAAGCGTCGCCCGGATAATACGCCTGCAACGCCCCCTGCCGCTGTGTCGTGTGATACGCCCACACCACATTGTCCAACCCCTTCACCCGCGTGAAGTAATCGTGAACCACCCGGTACAGCGCAATGATATTCTCCGCACCCTGCTTCGCGTGCCACTTGTATCCATCGTCGCTCTCCACGAACGGCGTGTACACCACCGCGATCCCCTGCTCCCTCAACCCCTGAAGATTCGCCGCCATGCGGTCGAGCTGTCGGTGGAAGTGCGTCTTCACCGGGTTGTCCTCCGGCGACCGGATCGCCTCGCTGGCGCAGGGCTCGTTCCAGGCGCCCCCGCAGGGATTGGCCCAGAACGTGTACACCCCCACGATCATCCCCCGGTCGTGCATCCGCTTCACCCCGGCGTTCCACGCCTCGTCCGGAAACGGGTCGTCCTCGAAATCGTAAGTGATGCACCCGTACTTCGCCTCCCGCCCCGTATGATCCCGGAGCTTCCTCAACCAGTTGCTCCCATGGTCCGGATCCGGATTCTCGTTGTGCACCCACGTCCCCATCTGCCCGAACAGATACTTTCCATTCCCGAACCCGCGCAATGTCTCGATCAGCTCCTGCGCCGCAGTTGCCCCCGCAGTTGCCCCCGCAGTTGGCCCCGGAGTCGCCCCGAACGCCGGCCCCGCCCCCAGCAACGGCCCCATCATCAACCACCCCGCCAGCCGCCCCCACCCTCGCCACCCTCCCCTGCCCCCTCCGACATCCCTCCGCTTCTCACACCCGGCCCCTGCTCCATCCAAAACAACTTCCGTGGTCGCCTGCATCACGCCCCACCCTGCCCCCACCCCCCCACCCCACGCAATCGCTTCCCGCAGATCCAAACGAGTCAATCCTGCGCCGCAGACTTTCGGGCAGGACGAGGAGTGAGCGAGGCGCGTATCGGAACCGGGATAGGGAGCGAGCGAACGACGAAGCTCCTGCCCTACGCCAACGCTCATCATGGACTCTCGAAAACCGCACCAAGCTCATCCGGAAGCAGCGGTCGTCCCCTGGCCTCCTCCAAGGCCCTTATTGCCATGCTGTTCTTCAAACCCCGCTCCCTACCGGCCAATTCCGTTCCGAAATAATGCCGCACAAGCTGCACCATTTCAGGATTCCACGCGGCGTCCCCTGCAACTCCATCAATACGCTGTATTGCGTCGACAAGTTCAGCAATACCCCGTCTATACCTCATTAATGAAGCCTCGTGATCCCCAACAAATACCGTTGGGGTCTGCATATACGGCGAGGTGGGCTCCATCCCCAAAAACGTGCCGCCAATCTGTAACAGATCCTCTAAAGCCCGCTCATCGCCAGCCTGCAGATGCACGCCACTGTCTCCAGCGAACGCAACAACACGACCTATCTCTTGATGAATGGCCCTGCCTGCCTCGAATTCCCTGTAGTGGCCATAGGCATCCTCACCCAACCGCTCCTTGATGCGCCTGTCATACTCGACCTGGGCTATTCCCAGCTCCAGTAGAGCACCCGTGGCATTCAGGTGTGCTCTCTTGATCTTGCCCATATGTCTGATCAGAATCTCGGCGTCGCCCGCAGCCAATCCAAGCTCTGCAAAAACTGGAGAGTAAGTATCGGTGAGGACTGCCAGCTCGTGTTCGATGATATTGGTGATCGACGCTCCAACCGAAGCGGAGTAGCCAGGATGTTCTGAGCTTAGAAAGAATTCACCATTCACCAATCCTTCGTCAATTATTCTTTGAATACCGGCTTCTATCTCCTCTCCCGACGAGGTGGCTTCGCTTGGCACTCCCGTGCGGTCGGGGAATCCGCCCGACGTCCACGGCTGCGCACTGGAACCTGATGGCTTTGAAGCAGCAGGGCCTGGCTGTTCAACCCGATGGAAGCGATTCGCAGATAGCTTCGACGCTGTGACGCCGATGATGATACCTGCTACAAAGATCAGGAAGTGCGTTCTCATCCAGTCCTGGGCTTGCGGCTGGCGCTCAGCAATCCATGTGCCATGCAACTCCTGGTAGTCTGGATCTGGTATGCCATGTGTCGATCGCCTCTGGCTTCATCGAAGAACGCGCACTGTATACCGTACGTTGCCACGCACTCTGGGCACCCAACACTCCCAAGCTCGGAACTAGGACAGAGCCTGTTTCATGGCGTGCTGCTGGATCAATATTGGAACCGCTCATATTGGTTGCGGTGGTATATGTCAAACCTTTTTCCGGGAATCCGAACACCGCGGGCCGCATCTCCTTGGTGTCGGAGATTCGATCGATCGAGGGATACGACGAGGGGACTCGGGGTCGGGGTCGGTATCGGAATCGACAGGAGTCATAAAGCTTCAAGCATCCCAGGACACTGGTCCCAGTGCATCCCGGAGTTGTCGGTAGAGGTGCGAACTCCGCCAAGCGGCGCTTCGGAGGGCCGAGTTCCACGAGGCCGCAACGGTGTGGAGCATTGGGTTGAGGACTCGCGGAGCTCGTCCCTCCGGTTCGCTGGCTCGGTACCGACAACTTGGGGATGCACCGCACTGTTCCGGTTCGCTACCGATAGCAACCTCGACCCAGGCAGTCCCCTCCTCGCATCCCGCGACCGATGGCATCTCCGACAACATGGAGATGCGACCTGCCAACGCCCCCAGGTCAATCCACCGTTGACAATTCCACCCTCGCTCTACCAGCCTTCGCACAAGATAGCCAACCCTAGGCACAGATCCGATCATGGAATACCCGCCCGATAAGCCTATTCTCCTCAAGCAGCTCGCTGATGATCTTGGATTCCACCCGTCATCTGTCCGGAAGGCAATTGTCAGACGCGGCCTAGTTCCATTTAGACTCTCAGACGAACCAAACAAGCCGCTTTATCTCAAGGGTTCGGATGCTGAGGCCTTCAAGAAGCAAATAGAATCAGAGAGAGACAATACATTTCACCCGCACCCTGGCAGATTGGCTGGCAGAGTGTCGGGAGTCTATTTTATAGAGGTGCCTTCTTACGACGGGGCAGTTCGCATCAAGATCGGCTGGAGCGAAAACTTCACGGAGCGCTATGCTACGTACAGAACAATAGTCCCTGACTTGCGCATAAAGGGCTTTTGGCCCACTAGCGATGCTTGGTCTGAGAGAGCAGCACTCAAATGCGCTGAGCACATTGGCAGGAGACTTCACCATGAATTGTTTGAATTCGCGGATAGTCAGAAGGCGCTAGAATCCATAAGCGAGTTGTTTGCCAAATTGGGCATGCAAAACAAGGTGTTTGACATCGTCATTCGCAACGATACAGAGCAGACTGCGGAGACCTGAATGTCATGACATGGTCACTTCCTGATTATGGCTACTTTTGCCAGGTCTTCCGCCGCCGATACAGCAGGGGCGGACCCCGGGGCCCGGATCACTCCAAAGACCGCGACCAGGGCCATCGGAAGAGTAACGAATCCGTCCTGCCACAGGACTCCAGAACGCCGTTCCATAATCGCCCCCTCATAGGTGTCATTGCCAGGACTTGAGCTCTTGCAGGATCAGGTTCTGCGGGAATAACCTCCACCCGCCATCCACACGTCAGATGACTCCACGAAGATTTCCAGATCGAAAGATTTCCGAGACGCTGCTCGACTTCGCAGAGCCCATCGTCGCCTTGCTTGGACCACAGCCGTCCCAGGGCAGGCTGACGGAAGCCCTGCAGGTCGCCATCACCATCTGGAACGCCATCGTTCTGGATGCTGTCGAGCAGGGTTCAGAGCACATGGACAGGGTTCGGAAGGCTTTGGGCAGTCATTGGGAGGTGAATCCGGCCATCCGGATTCCGGTTGAGAGAAGGCACCAGTTCTTCGCTGACGATATGCGTGTGATCTCCACGATGGCTTCGCCCCGTTGGGGCTGCTGAGGGATGGGCGGGGTGTCGTACTCACGGCGCCGCCCCTCGCCGACTCGGGGCCTGTCCCGGGCAGGTATGGGACGCCCCATTGAGGCTGAGAGAACCGACGTTCCACCGAACGGCAGGATCGGTGCATCCCCAAGTTGTCGGTACCGAGCCAGCGAATCGGAGGGACGAGCTCCGCGAGTCCTCAACCCAACGCTCCACACCGTTGCGGCCTCGTGGAACTCGGCCCTCCGAAGCGCCATTTGGCGGAGTTCGCACCTCGACCCACCACTCCGGGATGCACTGCGGCAGGATGAACGCAGGCTTTCAATCTTGAGTCAGGGGCCCGCCCCGGTGACCCTTGCGTTCGGTATCGCCGCGCACTCCGTCGGTCAACGGGTGCCGGAATGTGACAAACCATGGAGACCGTAAGCATAGGCGCCATCGTCGGTTGTGGCCTGGGCGTTCTTGGAGGGGTTGTCGGCACTCTTTACAGCATCCGAAACACCAACAGCCCCCGTGAGCGGAGCTTCGTGATTCACGCTGCCATTCTTGCATGGTTCACGTTGGGACTGACGGCGCTCGCGGTCTTCTATCTGCCGACATGGCGGGCGTGGGCATGGCTTCCGCTCTGCATCCTGGTCGTCGTGGGCGGGCCTCTCTGGAACCGGCGACAATGATATCAACCCAAGTCCAGGACATGTCCCGTGCACCTTCAGTCGCCTTCGATCGCGAACATGCGGCCGCCTACGATCAGCGCTTTGCCAGGCTGGCGGCCATGCGCGATGCGTTGCACCTGCTGATCAGCGCCGTGTTCGCCGACCTGCCCGGCGATGCACGTGTTCTGCTGGTCGGCGTGGGAACCGGGCATGAATTGATGTACCTCGCGCGGAAGTTCCCTCAGTGGCGCTTCGTGGCGGTGGAACCTTCCGCACCAATGCTGGACCTCTGCCGCCAGAAGGCCGTCGAGGACGGGATTGCTCCCCGCTGCGAGTTTCACCAGGGCTACCTGGACTCGCTTCCTGCCTCCCCGGCATTTCATGCGGCGACCTCTCTGCTGGTATCTCAGTTCATTCTCGCACCATCGGACCGGGTTGGATTCTTCCGGGCGATTGCCAGCCGGTTGCGGCCGGGGGGACTCCTGGTCAGCGCCGACCTGGCGTCGGATACGACATCCGGGACCTATCAGAGGCTTCTGGAGGTCTGGCTCCGCCTGATGCGGGAGACCGGAAGTCCGCCCGAGCAGATCGAAAAGCTTCGAGTCACCTATGGACGCGACGTGGCGGTTCTACCAACGCAGGAAGTAGGGTCCATCATCGCCGCAGGCGGCTTCGAAGAGCCGGTCATCTTTCTCCAGACCGTCCTCATCCATGCGTGGCAGGCACGGACTCCGGGGCCCGCCAGTTCCTCGGTGACGACATGCGTGTGATCTCGGACTTTCAGGTCGTTCTGAAGAATGGTGGACTGGTGGTGCGGGCAGAGGCCCGTGATCCCTACTCATCGAGCGGAGACCGTGAAGACTGAGGCATTTCAGGCCAGTCCCTTGCTGCACGCCAATCCCCCTGTACCGCCATGTGCCTGCCCGCCTGCCAAGACTATCTCGCCCGCTGGGTCACCCGTCACAGCCTCTGTCCCGGAAGCCTCGGTGTGGTCCCCACATCCCATGGAGGCGGTTCCCCGGCAGCCGGGGCGGCCCTGTCCGTTCCGATCATATCGGCCCGGCGGGTCGCAGACTTGACGCACACCCTTGACCCGGATTTCCCGACTTTCGGGGGCGACGCCCAGGTGACGGTCCGCACGGTGTCCACGCTGGCGGCCGACGGATGGAACATGCGCGAGTGGCAGTTCAACGAGCACACGGGGACGCACCTGGATGCGCCGCTGCACCGCACCGCGGGCGGGATGTCCGTCGATGCAGTGCCGGTCGAGGCGCTGATCGGGCCACTGGCGGTGATCGATCTGCGGGCCAGGGCGGAACGGGACCCGGACACCCCCTTGACCCCGGACGATGTGCGGGGGTGGGAGGCGCGGCACGGACGGCTTCCTGACGGGGCGATCGTGGCGTTGTGCAGCGGTTGGGGGGCGCATGCGCGTTCGGCGAGGTTCCGGGGCGCCGATGCGGCGGGCCGGTTGCACTTTCCCGGGTTCCATGAATTTCGGGCAGGACACGGAGTGATCGAGGCGCGTATCGGAACCGAGATGGGTAACGAGCAAATGGCGAAGCTCTTGCCCGAAAAGATCGGCTCAGAGTTCCGGAAAGAGCGGGTTGTGCCAGCGGACCTCCGGGAACCGGGCAAAATCGCTGTCCGCAGTATGAACGACCGCCCGATGGCGAAGGGCCAATGAAGCCAACTGCGCATCGGTCGTGAGATTTCCTCCCGCCCCGGCGCCGCGAAGCATGCCAAGTGCGCTGCGGATGTCTTCAATCTCGACGTCGAGAAGCTGGGTCACAGGCTGATCGAGCCATTTTTCGACATGCGCGGCGGCTTCCTGGACGGTCATCGGATCCACAAAAGCCCGCCCGCTGGTCCCAATCCGAACGAAGGCGAAGAGGACCGCCGGACACAGGCCGACCGGTTCGCTGCCGGAAAGACAGTCAGACCACCATGCCGCCGCCGCCGGGTGAAACGGGCTGGCGGCGTCGTAGGCATACAGAAGAAGGTTCGCATCGGGGACGATCATGGTGACTTCCGGGCGTTCAAGCGACCCGAGGTCCGGAGAAACGCCTCGATCTCAAGTTCGTCGGCCACCTCGCCGAGGCGGGCGGGATCGATCCCCGCCCGAAGCCGGAGGGGCCGGGCCTCGACGACAAACCTCGTCTTTGTCCGGGAGCCTCGCTTGTCCTGAAGCCCTTCGCGCACCGCGTTGTTGAGCACCTGTTTGAAGCTGGATCGGGTAGCGCGGACCCGATCCCGGAGCATCCGCTCGACGTCGGGGTCCAACGTGACCGTCGTTCGCATGCAGGCATCGTGACAGCATGCATTTATGCTGTCAATGTGACATGCCGGGGTCACATCTCTGAATTTGACATTTGGCCACCCCTTTCGGGCGCTGCCACTCCATTTGTCAAATTCACAGATCTGACCCCGGGGCCGGTGTCACCAGCTCCGTTCGATGTCCTCGAGGGTGCGTCCGCGGGTTTCGGGCAGGCGGCGCCAGACGAACAGCAGGGCGGCCAGGCTGCATCCGGCGTAGATCCAGAACGTCCGGGCCGGTCCGACAGCGGGATGGTCGTTGAGCATGGGGAAGGTCTGGGCCACGGCGAAACAGGCGGTCCAGATGGTGAAGGTGGCCACCGCCATGGCCCGTCCGCGGATGCGGGTGGGAAACACTTCCGAGCAGACAATCCAGGGGATGGGCCCGAGGGCCATGGCGAACGCGGCGATGAACGCCAGGATGGCGGGCAGCAAGAGGACCGTCCCGGACCCGGAGGCGAACAGCACTCCGACCGTGGTCAGGGCGATGACCTGCACGGCGAGGCCGATGAGCAGCAGCGGACGCCGCCCGGCCCGGTCCACCAGGGCGATGGCCACGAAGGTGAACAGGAGATTGATGGTGCCGACCAGGACCGAGGCCTGAAAGGCGTCCCGGACGCCGATGCCCGCGGCGGTGAAGATCCGCGTCGAGTAGTACATGATGGCGTTGATGCCGCTGAACTGGGAGAAGGCCATCAGCGCCACCGCGAGGATCAGGGGGACGCGGAAGCGTGGGCTGAACAATTCGCCGAAGCGCCCCTCCCCGGTGGCCAGCACCTCCCGCACGGCGACGATCTCGCGTTCGGCGTGTTCCCGTCCGCCCACCGCCTGGAGGACCCCTCGGGCCTCCTCGTCGCGTCCGGCCTGCAGAAGCCATCTCGGACTTTCCGGCGCCCGCAGGATCAGTCCGAGCAGCAGCAACGCCGGGAACAGTTCCGCCCCGAACATCCACCGCCACCCCGCGGTGCGGTTCCATGAGTCGTCTCCCCAGCCCTGGATCCAGGCATTGATGAACAGGGTGAGGAAGATCCCGGTGACGATCCCCAACTGGAAGAGGGCACCCAGCGCGCCCCGCTTCCGGGCCGGGGCGAGTTCCGAGACATAGACCGGGCACACCATCGAGCACGCGCCCAGACCCAGGCCGCCGAGAAACCGGGCGGCGAGGAACTCGGCGAAGGTCCGGGGCACCGCCGAAAGCAGCGCCGAGAGGGCGAAGAGGATGGCGCACAGGAACACCACCTTGCGCCGTCCGAAACGGTCGCTCAGGAACCCCGCCGCCATCGCCCCTGGAATGCAGCCGATGATCGCGCTGGCCCCCGCGAATCCCTCCTGGGCCGGGGACAGATCGAAATGCGCCCGCAGGTACTGGTTGGCCCCGTTGATGACGGCGGTGTCGTAGCCGAAGAGAAACCCGCCGGTGGCCGCCACCAGCGTGACCCACACCAGCACCCCTGTGCCCCCGGTCGTTCGGCCGGCTTCAGTCATGGGCGCTCTCCCGTCCGGACCCCGTCCCCGCCGAGGCGGACAGCCGATCGCTTCCGGGTGGGCGTTCGGCTCGCAGGGTCACCAGCCCCCAGGCGGGAACGGTGACCGGTCCCGTGACCTCGCGCCCGGCCGTCTCGCCGGTGTCGCTCCACCCCACCCGCACGGGCGCCGGGTCCCGCCAGTCGAGCCGCACGGCGGTGTCCCGTCCGCCCGCGCCCCAGAGGCGGACGATCCAGGCGCGGCCGTCGTCGGAGGGCTTGAGGCCGGTGACGAGGACCTCCTCGCTGGACAGGCGTAGGAGGGGGCTGGCATCGGGCGCGGGTCCGCGGGCGCGGACGGGCAGGATGGGTTGGGACTGGGCGATGGCGAGGCGGGAGGCTGCGGCGGGATCGTAGCCGCCGTGGGGGCGCAGGACGTACCGGAAGGTCACGGGCCCCTCCTGATAGGCGCGGTAGTTGGTGCCCCAATGATTGTTCATCGCCCACGAATAGAGCCGCTGGGTCGGCCCGACCTCGCGCTGCCACACCTTGGGATCGGTCTGCGAGTTCAGCAGCGTGGCGGTCAGTCCTCCGACCTGCACCAGCGGCGCGTCCAGGGTGATCCAGGTGACCCCGAACCGGTCATTCGAGACATCGGCCCAGCGGCCCGCCGTAAACCAGTTCTTGCAGGCGCTCGGGATCTGGTCGAGATCGGGTCGGACCACGCCGAACGGGACTTCGATCCGGACCTGGCCGTTGGGAACGGCGAAGGGGAAGGCAAAGTTGACGCTCTCCTTGCCTTCGCGGGCGTGGTAGCTCGCCGCCACCAGGCGCTGCTTGTCCACCAGGTTCACCAGCGTCGCGTGATCCTGTCCGGCAACCAGCCGGATCTCACGTTCGAGCCGGTGCGTGCCGGGTGCCTCTGAGGTGACCCGCAACGACGCGATCAGCGGACCGCGTTCGTGCATCCGGATCCGAACCGGACCATTGCGCCGGGCGGCGGCCGGATCGTCGCCGGTGAAGTAGAGATAATCGTTCAGGGCGTGTCCGGACGAGGCATCGACCAGGTTGCCGTCGTGACCCCGCCGACGGAGTTCGGCGATGGCGCCGGTGACCGGATCGAGGGCGACACGCAGCGACTCGTTCTGCAGCCAGGTCTCGCCCCAGGACAATCCTTCCGCCGGGTGCGGCGCGCCGCGTTCGACCCGGTAACGACGTGCGGCCAGCGGCGGGAGGTCACGGGCGAGGAGGGCCAGTTCGCCGTTGGCCAGGCGTTGCGAGGGCACCGGGCGACCGCGTTCGTCCAGGACCCGGTCCCGGCCTTCGCAGAAGTCGCGGGGCAGAATGACCAGCTCGGTGCGCGGCCAGGAGGTGGTGTTGAACAGATCGACGGCCTGGATCTCCCCGCCGCCGGGCCCGAGGGCCAGGGCGCGCTGGAGCAGGTCACGGGACTGCGCATCGGCGGCGGCGGCGTAGCCGTGCTTGATGGACCACTGTTCGAGGGTCTCGCGACGGTTCGGTTCGCTGATGCTGCACCAGGCGCCCCAGGTGTGTTCCGAGTAGAGCAGGACCTGTCTCCAGGCGTCCTCGAACGCCTCCGCCGGATACCGTTGCGGCGCCAGCATCGACCACAGGGCCTCCGCCTGGATCACCCGGTCGGAACTGGCCCGGTTCATCGCGGTCTCCAGCGACGACGATCCCGCCCCGTCCTCCCAGTATGGCGTCCAGTCGCCCGCCACCTCCGGCAGCCGGTCGCCATACCGTTCCTCGAAGGCGACGAAGGCGTCCCGGGCCGAGGAAATGATGAATCGCGGCCAGGCGTAGCGTTCGGACCAGTCGCGGACGAAGTCGCAGATGGCGGGGTCGGGCACGGCATTGTCGCCATGACCCGCCCAGCGGACGTAGGCGATCTCGTAGGGATAGTCGCGGCGTGCCAGGCCCTCCTGGAAATCCTCGACCAGGGGCAGCGACATGCTCCCGTAGCGATGGGACATGGCGTAGCCCCAGAACGGAATCCAGACCAGCACCCGCGAATGGCCGTCGGGCCCGCGCCACCAGAAGGGCCGGTTCTCCCACTCGACGAGGATGTTGCCGATGCGATCGAAGTAGTTCGGCGCGGTGGACAGGTACCTGAGCCCGGCGCCGGCCATGGCGGTGACGGTGCCCCAGGTGAGCCCGGGAACGTCGCTGATCATCACCGTGTCCAGAGGAACCCCGGTCTGCTCCCGAAGCCGGGTGGCCTGACGAAACAGCCGGACCAGTTCCTCGGGGCGGCAGAGGCCGGTGAGTTCGTTGAGATACATGCCGCACAGGGCCACCTCGCCGCGCCGCACCGCCTCGAAGAAGGCCTCGCGTTGAGGCGCGTCCAGACGGCGGAGATAGAGATCCGCGGCCCACAGCACCTCGACGTTCCACACGAAGCGTGCGCCTTCCGGGTAGTCCGCCGTCCGCCGCGCCGCCGCCATCGCCGCCACCAGGTTGTTCACCTGCTTCTCCTCGATGTCCGTCTGGATCTCCGTGTACCCGATGTCCGTGTGGGAATGCGGCAGGATGTACACGGTCAGACGCGGCAGGGGCGGCACGACGATCTCCTTCGCCACCAGCACCCGGCCGCCGGCCCCGGTCACCGTGATCGGGATGACGCGTTCGCGCTCGCCGGCCGGGATGGGAAGATCCAGCGACTGAAGCCCGGCCTTGAGGGACCACGGCCTCGCGTCGAGTTCCCCCACGCGGAGGGTGACGTCGATGGGTTCGACATAGGGCGATTCGAGACGCACGCGCAACGGCTGGCGCAGCCCGTCGGGGGTCTTCTCGGCCCGGGGCAGGGCGCGGGCCTCGAGGGCCAGGGCGTCGGGCCACGGCACCGTGTCGCCCGCCGCGAAGAAGGCCACCTCCGCGCCCCCGACCGTGCCGTACCGGTGCGGTCCCAGTTCCCGCACCTGCCATCGCACCCGGCGCGCTTCGACGGGCCGTTCCAGGGCATGGAAGGTGACGCCACCGCGCTGGTTGACATGGGTGACGGACGCCCGGCCCACGGATCTCCCGGCGGCATCGAGAAACACCAGTTCGGAGGCCGCCACCGTCGCCGGATCGTTACGGTCCTGGTGCCGGAATCCGGCCAGCCGCACCGTCACGCCGAAGTCGAACACGACGAAGGTGTTGGTGCCCGAGGAGCTGGACGAGTATTCGGTGCGGGGATCGCCATCGAGCAGGTGGGCGACCCGGTGGTTGCCGCCGGGATAGTCCTCGGCCGCCTCGATAATGGCCGGGGGCGGCAGCGGCACCCATCGCGTGTACGGCGCTCCGAAGGCCATGACGGGTCCGAGGGACAACAGAGCGGCGAGGCAGCGGATGCGGTTCATGAGCGTTCTCGGTTGGGCGAACGCTGCCCAAGGGAACCCCCACCGGCACCGTTTTTGGGGCGACCTGCTGCGGACCGGCCAGGGACACGGCGGGACGCCCGACAACCCGCCAGGCGACCTCTTGACAGCGCGTGTGCCTGTGGGACTGTGCGCCGCTTCTTATCCATTTTATGTCGTCCGCTTATTCGGTGTGCTGGATTGCAGGTTCGATCGTCCTTCATCTTCCGCTTTCCCTGGCCCAGGAGCCGTTTGCAGACCCCGGCAACGGAGCCTGGGACTCCCGATTCTCCCGCGGCCTCGGGGAGGTCCATGTCCTGCGCGAACTGCCGGATGGAAGTGTCCTTGCCGGCGGTCGCCTGCTGGTCGCGCCGGGTCCCGACCGGGCCCAGCACACGATCCTCCGATGGCGACCCGAAACGGGTTGGGCACCAGTGGCCCATGGACTGTCGTTCCCGTCCCTGCCGGCGACCGTCTTTCGAGACGTCCTGGAGTACCGCGAGTCGGTGTATTTGGCAGGGACCATGACCTGGCAGGGGGATGGGATTCCCGTCCGCAACCTCCTCCGCTGGAGCAACGGGGTGTGGTCCGGTCTTGGGGACGGCATCGAGGGCACGCCGGCCTGCCTCATCGAGCACAAGGGGCGGCTGTACGTGGGCGGGACGTTGCAGCGGGCAGGGGGTCACGCCGTGCGGAATATCGCCTCCTGGGATGGCGAAGCGTGGTCCCCGGTCGGCACGGGTGTCCCCTTTCCGATCCTGGCGCTGGCGACCTATGGCGGCGACCTCATTGCCGCGGGCGACGCCTCGGACCCGGCGGGCCCCGGAGGCCTCCTGCGATGGGATGGGCACGACTGGCAACCGTTCGAGGGCGGGGGCCTGGGCCCTGCCGAACCCGCGCACTTTGTCAGCGTCCTCCGCGCCCTTGGGACCGAACTGTTCGTTGCGGGACGCTTCACGCTCGCCGGGGACACTCCGGTGCAGAACATCGCGCGGTGGGACGGCGTGCGATGGCACGCTCTGGGCGACGGGATCGGACCGGGCGTGGCGACCGCAACGGCGCTCCATGCCTTCGAGGGCGAACTTGTGGCTGCGGGCACCTTCCGGGTCGCGGGTGACCTTGCCGCCTCCGGTCTGGCTTCATGGAACGGCACCCGCTGGCGGCCCTGGACCGGACACTCCTACGCCCAGTTCACGTCGATGGTCCGGGCCGGGGATGATCTAATGGGGCTCGGTTTCAGCACCAACGCCTTTTGCGGCGGACGTCGCACCGTGGCGCTGGTGCGCGAAACCGGGAGCGTGTTCCAAGGGCTGGGCTACAGCGGTCCGGAGGCCCCCGGCATTCCCGCCGTGGTGGCGACCCCGGAGTCGCTTCTCGTGGGCGGACGGTTCTACCCGGATGGTGCTTCCCTGTGGAACTGCGTCGCCGCCTGGAACGGCACCACCTGGGGCGAACTCGGGTCGGGTCTCGGCATCCCTCGCTCCGGGGTCACGGCGGAGATCCTGGCCGTCGCCAACGCCGGTCCTCACCACGCCATCGGCGGCCGTTTCAGCCGGATCCGGGACCTGACCGCCAATCATGTCGCGCATTGGGACGGGGCATCCTGGCAACCCCTCGGCGAAGGATTGCCCGGGCCGGTGTCCGCTCTTGCCTGGCAGGGCGATCGCCTGATCGCCGCCGGCGCTCCGTTTGGGGTCGCCGTGTGGAATGGCCGGAGCTGGAGTTCGCCCGGCCTCGCCCCCGACCTGACCGTCCAATCCCTGGCCGTCGATGGACACCAACTCTTTGCGGCGGGCTTCCGTCCCGACACCCCGCCAACCAACCGCCTTGGCGCCGTCTTCCGCTGGAACGGTTTCGAGTGGACCGTCCTCGCCGACGGCATCCGATCCGGCGTCCTGACACTGCACCACGACGGGGAGCGACTGTTCCTCGGAGGCCGGTTCACCCGGATCGGCGATATCGAGGCTTCGGGAGTGGCCATGTGGAACGGTCACGCCTGGTCCGCCGTCGGTTCACGCCTGATCGAGATGCCATTCAGCGTGGTCAACGCCATTGCGACGGACGGTCGCGGACGGGTGTTCCTGGCGGGTGATTTCATCGCCCAACCTTCCGAGGCCACCCGTGTCGCGTATCTGGAAGCCGGCCAATGGCAACGCATGGGGTCCGGGGTCTGGCCGACCATTCCCACCGCCCTGGCATGGTGGCGCGGCGCCGCGTACATCGGAGGCAGCTTCATCCAGGCTGGCGACTCCTCTTCCTTCGGGATCGCGCGTTGGGCCGATCCGCACGGGGACTTCGAGCTGGCCCCGATGGTCCCGCAGTCCGTCGCGCCCGGCGCCGAGTTCGAAGTCGAACTGCTGGCACATCGCGTCGCCGGCCTCGGCCCCGCCGCTGCCGAGATTCTGCTTCCTCTGCCCGACGGGGTTTCATTCGTCGCGGCGGATGGCGGCGGATCGATTCAGGATCGAACGGTGCGTTGGACGCTTGCACTGCCCGCCGCCGAGTCCCTTCGGGTCTCCTGTCGCCTGACCGCGCCGACCGAACCCACGCTGCTCGCATTCCGCGGGGTCCGCATCGTTGCCGGCAATGCGACGCCGTTCGTGTCCCGGGTTGAAACGACCCGGGTGGCTCCGGACGTTGCACCTCCCGAAGTCCGCATCGTCGCGCCTGAAGGCGGCACGCAATGGATCGGTGATCCCCTGGTCATCCAGGCGGTCTGCAACCCCGGCGCCAGCGGGATCGTCAGCGTCTCGTTCCACCTCGGCGACCGGACGCTGGCCACGCGGGCGTCGGAACCCTGGAGCATCGAGTGGACCCCAACGGAAACGGGCACGGCCCTGCTGCGTGCCGCCTGCACCGACGCCTCCGGGACGACCCTCCATTCCCTCCCGGTGCGGGTCGCCATCCGCGCACGACCGGCCAACGACACATTCGCCTCCCGCCTTCCCATAACGGGCTACCAGGGGTCCTTCGAGGTCGATCCCCGCGATGCCTCCGCCGAGGAGGGCGAACCCGATCATGGACTCGGCATGCCCCACCGCTCCGTTTGGTGGGCCTTCCACCCGACCCTGGCGGGCCGCCTGTTTATCGAGCGCGGACACCCCGACACCCCGGTCGGCATCTATCGGGGCGGGTCGGTGGACACCCTGGTCCGGGTTGCACCGTCGCCCCATGGCGACCACCACGACCTGGAATCCGACACCGGGTATTCGATCGCCTTCGATGCACCCGACCACGTTCAGTCGTTCGTTTGGAGTTTCCGCTGGATTCCGGCGGGCGGCCGGCTGGTCAGCGCATCCCTGGACACCGAAGGTCACATGGCGATGCGGTTCGAGGGATTTCGCGATACCCCGTATCGACTGGAAGCCTCGCCCGACCTCGTGCGCTGGGATGTCGTGGACACATTCGTGGGAGAGGACCTTCCAAACCTTCTCACGGTGCCCCTGGACTGCTCGGCCCCCGCACGATTCTTCCGCGTGCAGTGACGCGCCGCGCCACCGGTCGGGATGGGTCTGAAGGAAGGCAGGGCACCGCGCCATGGGATGCCCTTCATCGTGACCCTCCACGGGTCTAAAGCCCCGTTCGCACGCTCGCTAGGAGTGTGGCGAGGTCCCGGGACGGGTTGGGTGCAAAGGGACGAATCCGGTACGGTCCGACCGCGGCGGGGACGATGAAGGTTTCGGCGAACCGGACGAGAAACGGCTCGAATGCGTGGTCCTGACTCTCCACCCAGGCGGCCTCGCCCTGGACCAGATTGAGCACGTGGACTCCGCCGCGGGTGTGGTGCGGCACCGGCACGGTGAACCAGTGACGCCGGGTCTCGATGAACTCCCGCTCGTGCAGGCCGGTGCGCTCCTCGCGCCAGCCCGGCCCGGCGCGTACTGGGGTGACCGCGTTCACCAGATGCCGCCCCACCCACCCGGCGGTCCGCGTCCAGTCGATGTTGGCGAGAGCGTGGTCGAGGTGGATCGGCCGCGGCCGTCCGTCGAGCCCGAGCCGCTCCCAGTCCCACATCTTGAAGGTGAAGAGATAGGGCGTGGCGCTGATTTCGAGGACGACCGCGTGGGCCCCGCTGGCATGCACCGTGCCCGCCGGAATGAGGAAATGATCGTGGCGCCGCGCCGGCCAGAACTGGACATGTCGATGAGCCGGGAACGGTGCCCGACCTTCCCGCGCCACCCTCAGATCCCTCACCATCGCCGCAGCGTCCACATCCTCCCGCAACCCGAGATACACCCCCGCCTCCGGCCCGGCCTCGAGCAGGTAGTAGCTCTCGTCCTGCGTGTAGTGCATCCCGAAATGACGCTGGATGTACTCGGTCAGCGGATGGACCTGAAGCGACAGAGGTCCACCCCCCAGGGTGTCGAGGAAATCGAAGCGGATGGGAAACTCATCCCCGAAACGCGCATGCACCGCCTCCCCCAGCAACGCACGCGGCTGGTGGAAAACCAGGTCCAGTGCCGGGATCTCGATGCGCGTTCCGCCAAGGTCCAGGTACAGGCTGTTCTCCTCCGGCACCCCGTCGAAACCCCAGCCGTAGTTCGGCGCCGCCGGATCGAGACCGAACCGTTCCCGCATCCATTGCCCCCCCCAGGGCGCCGCATCGAAGTAGGGCACCACCCGGAACGGTCGTGTCACCGCCCAACGCAGCCCCGCCCGGACCGCCTCCCCGTCCGCCAGCTTCGGCACCGCGGGATCATGGGTGTCCAGGACGTAGTCCCAGCCCGCCAGCAGCGGCCGCTTCCAACGGTCGGCGACGCGCCAGTCCACGAAGAAGGCCCGCTTGTACTGGAGCGAGGCCGGCGCCGTGCGGTTCTCCACCCCGAGATTGCTGGCGGCGTCCCGACGGAACCGCCGCTGCGCCTCCCACCGCGACAGATCCGCGTACACCAGCAGATCCCCCGCCCCGCCCGCGAGCCACGACGCCCCGACCCCGATCGCAAGGATGATACCGCTCCCAGCCCGGCGCATCGCGTCCCGGCTGAGGGCGAGCCGTTCCGGATCGAAGAAGTCCGGCAGTTGGAGGCCGTTCATGAACCCGAACACCGGATCGTCACCGCCCAGGAACGGCGCCACCAGGGCATCGATCCGGTCCGGAGGCCACATTGCCTCCGCCGCCCGCAGCACCCGCGCCGGACGCAACCGCCCGACCAGCGCCCGCTCGACGGCCTCGACCTCGATCCCGGGGTAGGTTTCGACCACCAGCACCCGCGGCCCTCCCGCAGCGCGTCTCCTCCCGGCCAACGCCACGGCCAGCCGGTCCGCAATGGCATCCCAGCCCGTCACGCACGATCCTTCCGAGCCCGGCACCGCCAGGCTTGGTTGAAGGTCATACGCGAATGGGTTCACGGGACGCCTTGACGAATCCGTTCCCGCACGAGTGGCTCCGCAGCCAGGAGGGCTGCCCGGTCTCCAAGCTGCCCCTGCATCACCTGGACCTGACCCCAGGGCGTGTGGGCATGGCGCCGCACGAAGTCCGACACCGCCGGTAGCACAACGTCCGCGGACGCCATGATGCCCCCTCCCAGGATCAGCCGTTCGGGGTCGTAGGCATGGATGAGACTGACTGCCATGGCACCCCAGACCCAAAGGCTGTGGTCGCGCAGGGCGACAGCGCACGGGTCCCCGGCCGCGGCGAGCTTGAACACGATCGCATAGTTCAAGGTCGCCGCCTTCCGCAGCGGACTGAAGTCAAACGACGGCAAACGCGCGGCCAGACCCGACAAGGCGACGGTCGAAGCCTCGGCTTCGGCGCATCCCAGGTTGCCGCACACGCACCGCTCCCCGTAATGCCGCACCGTCATGTGCCCGCCAAGAATGCCCCCCTGTCCATGGCACCCTTGAATCAGGCGCCCTTCCAACACGGCGGCGGTTCCAATGCCCGTCCCCAGGGTGACCATCACCACGTTGTCGCAGCCGCGACCGGCACCGTGACGCCACTCGCCGAGCAGCGCCATCCGGGCGTCGTTCTCGATCGCCAGCGGCAGCCCAAAGGCATCCTTCGCCCATCCCGCCAGATCGAGACCCGGGGCATCGCGGTACTTGCCGTAGGCATCGAGGATCCTGCCGGTGCCGCGCTCGACAACACTGGGAAAGGCCAGTGCCATCCCGGCGCAATCCCCGATCCCGACCCCGGCCTGGGTCAGAAGGTCCAGCCAGGCCGATCGGAGAACCGGCAACTGGCGCGCCAACCCCTTCCTGGCCCGTGCCGGGCAACTGCCCTGGGCGAGCAGCACGCCGTCCCGGACGACACCCAGCTTGATGCGGGTGCCGCCCAGATCCGCAGCCAGCACGGTCATGGGTTGGGACGGGTTCACAGGGTCCAGGCATCGACTCAAGCCGATGCGTCAACCGCCCGCAAGGCTGCCTCGGAATCCGCCGAACAACAGCATTTCCGGGGTGAACTGCTCCCCCGCCCCGAATCCTGGGCGGGCCCGCCGAACCGGGGGTTGGCGGGGGATTTCCATCCGGTCAGACACGCTCTCATCCAGGGATCAGGGCCTCCCGGTGCATCCCCAAGTTGTCGGTGAGGAGGCAGCAAATCGGAGGGACGAGCTCTGCGAGTCCTCAATCCATGGCACCACTCCGCTGCGGCCCCGTGGAACCCGGCCCTCCGAAACGGCGCTTCGCGAAAGTCGCACCTCTCCCCACAGCTTCGGGATGCGCGGAGGGCCTGCTTCCGCACGGATTGACCGTCCCCTTCGATTTGCGACAGTCATCGGGTGATGATTGTGGGCCGACGCCGGATCAGCGAGGAGCTTGCGCCAGTGACACCGCAGGAGGCGTTCCGCCGTGCGCTGATTCTGCAGGCGCAGGCCGAACTGCTGAATCCTTATCCGCGTCCCCGCGGCTTTGTTTTCAAGGCCAGGAGCCGCGAGGAATACGAACGGTGGCGCCTGGCACAGAGCAACCCACGACTCTGGTAGGGTGCATGGCCCCTGCCACGTTTGCGTGTCGCCGTCATCGCTCTCTCCGATAGGCAGTCCGCCCCGCTTTCTCCATGCCCGGCCTCCTTGGTTCGCCAACAACGGAACTCGCCCATCCCGGGTCTCCTCACCCGTCTCCCATGAACTGAGATGCGCCCGCTCGCCAGCATGGATGCATGGATGGGCTTTTCGGATGGGCTTTTCGTTTGACAGCTGGACCGAGGTTCAATACAGAGGCAGCGATCTTCGACTCCAGTTCGAAAGTTGCCGGCATCCTGCCAGCCTGGTGGACACAGCTCTGGTGGCACGCGGAACGCGGCACCTTTCCAGCGCCGTATGTTCTCGCCGACACAGAACTTGATGCGAGTTCGTCCCTGCATCCCCTTCTCCGCAGCTTCACGTGCAGCCGAAGGCGGAGAACGCGGTAGCCTCCCCCGCCGACATGATCGCCTTCACCGAAATCGTGGCGTGGCGCATGACGTCGTCGGACAACAGCAGTTGGGTCATCGATTACCCGCGTCCGGTGAGGGACCGGCAGTTCGATCTCCAGAACTCGGGAAACAGCCGGTTTGGCGACGCCATGTACGCGCATCGCACCGGGCTCAACCAGGTCTTTGGCGACGGCCACGTGGAATTTCGCAAGCGACAGGATTTCGAGAGCGACTCGGATCGAAATCGGCGCCGCTGGCTGGCTGACAATCAGCCCCACCGCGAACTCAGGACCCGAAAGCCCGGCCTGCCGCCATGAGGATCCGGGCGTTTGACCCGTTCAAGCGGCGCTGAACCCGACGCGAAGAAGAATTTCCGTGCATCCCGGACTTGTGGGGAAGGTGCGAACTCCGCGAAGCGGCGCTTCGGAGGGCCGGGTTCCACGAGGCCCCAAGGGTGTGGAGCGCTGGGTTGTGGAGTCGCGGAGCTCGTCCCTCCGATTCGCTGCCTCCTCACCCACAACTCCGGGATGCACCGGAAGCATTTGGGGTCACATCGTTGACTTTGACAATTGCCATGACGCCTCCTCCTGCAAAGGGCCCATTTGCCAGATTCAAAGATGTGACCCGCGGTGCAGGCGTTTGGTCTGGCTTTACACTGGTCGAGTTGCTTGTCGTGATGGCCATTGTCGCCATTCTGGTCAGTCTGCTCCTGCCGGTCATATCCAAGGTCAAGTTCCAGGCGAACCTGATGACCTGCCGGAACAACCTGCGCCAGATCGGACTGGCCGCCCAGGTCTATGTCACCACCCACGAGGCCTATCCTCCAATGACCAGCCTGGGGACGGGAGATCAACCGGTGCTGCCGTGGTCCCGGCTTCTCGATCTCGCCGAACCCTACGGCGGCCATCCTCCCGGCCAGCGCAACAGCGTATTCCGGTGCCCGTTCTATCGAGGGGTGCAGGCCCAGGACCCGACGGCGCGGGTGTATCTCGCGCAGTATGCCTACAACGTGTGGGGCGTGGGGATGTGGTATCACCGCCTTGGCCTTGGCGGTTACATGACCAACGTCGCGGTTGCCGGATTCCCGATGGCTCCGCTCATCACGGTCGAACCGACCCGTGAGTCGGCCGTTCTTGCGCCGAGCGACATGATAGGCTTCGGCGATGCCTTCAACCGGTCGCCGGACCCGAGATCCGACGGCGCCGCCAGCATCGGCGAAACCTTTGGACCCAAGGTCATGAACCACGGTGCTTTGATCTCCACAGTCCCCTACAAGGAGCAGGTCTCCTTTCGAAATCACCGCGGCCGATTCAACCGGTGGTTCAGCGACGGCCACCTGGAGACCGAGGACCTCAACCGCCCATTCCGTGGCACCGATGACCAGCTGAGGCGCTGGAACGTGGATCACCAACCGCACGGCGATCTCTGGAGAAGCTTCGTCTGGTGAACGCGGCGCGGGCCGGCATGAGTCTCACATCCAGTGGGACTGATCAACAGCCGGGCATTTCTCGTTGCGGCGGATCCGGCTTCTCCCGGGCCGGCATGTCCGGGGATGGGCTTCGAGATGCACGGTCTCAATCGGTTCTCAATGGGATGCGGACCCACCGGAACCCGGTCGTGCGGCACGGGATCGCATCCAGAGGATGGCGAGAAAGCCGAGTCCGAGGACGCCGCTCACCGCCCAGGCGGCGGCCGTGGGGCTTCCCGGTCGAAGCCACTGCGCCATGGCGCCCACCAGCGGGCCCCCGAGGATCCCGGCGCCGATCGCCGCCTCATGGATGCCGCCGTGGTCGCCTTTGGTGTCCCCCACATCCATCGAATAGAAGAGCGACGAGTAGTAGATGAGACCCAGCGCGACGCCGAACACCGTCTGGGCGATCCCCACCACGAGGAGCGCCTGGCCGCGGGTCAGTCCCGTCCAGCCCGCCCCCAGAAAGATGAAGAGGAAGCCGCCGATCAAGCCCACGAAGGCGAGAAAGAGCCAGCGGAACCGGTAGTGCCACCCGTTCCACATCCACAGCCCCACAAAGGTCAGCGTGCGGCTGAACAGCCAGATCGAGCAGAAGAACCCGGCCGTCCGCGGTGTCAGTTCCAGACTCCCGGCCAGGGTGGGAATCAATGGAATGGCCGTGGCGATGGCGATGTAGGCGCACGGGTTGGCCAGCCACGACATCAGCAGGAACGCCTTCGGCGGCACCGCACTGCGCCGACGTTCCTCGGGGGAGGCCACCGACCCGTGGATGGCCGGACCGTGCCCTCCCTTCGCCCCTGGTTGCGATGCCAGCCAGGTCGCCAGACCCCACTGCGCCGCGATCATCAGCGCCGGCACCAGGAAGATCTGGTTGCGGCCCCCCAGAAGTTCCATCAGCGCCCCGCCGGTGAAATAGGCGAGCGCGCCCGCCCCGGACCACACCAGGTTGTAGATCCCGATCAGGCGTTGGAGGCGATGACCCGGTTCGCCCTCGCTCACGATGGCCTCGAGATTGGGCCAGGTGAAACAGATGGCCACCGTGGCCCCCAGCATCAGCGCCGCCTGAAGGACGATCTCCAGGGTCCGTCCGGGCTCTGCCAGGTTCACCAGCCAGCCGGTGAAAAAGCACAGGGACATCCCGGCGAACCCGAGCTGCATCGCCTTCAGGTAGCCCCGGCGTTGTCCGAACCGCCCGCCCTGCCACGACGCCACCACGTACACCGCTCCGTGCGCGATCGCCCAGGTCAGGTTCTCCCGGCTTCCGAACCCGAAGTGCTCCTTCAGGAAGAAGAAGACATAAAAAAAATAGTAGGTGGTCGAGATCGAGTTCAGCCCCTCGAGAACGAATGCACCGGTCTTGACGCGGGAGGAATACATGGGGACGCGACGCGATAAAAAAGGGCGAAGGGGAGCGGGTGCGCCATGGCACCGACGGGCGGCGACTGTGCGGATGCCGGGTGCCGGGGTCAAATCCCGCGTGGCCGCCGGGATTTCGGAATCCTGGGCGGCGCATCCTCCGGTGGTGGAGGTGCCAGGTGGAGCATTCAGATCCGGAAGCGGGCGGGGTCAGGCGCCCGAACGGGTCCCCAACTCGGTCCGCAGCCAAAGGCGCGCATAGGTCCACAACCGTTCGGCGGACCGCAGCGGCAACGCCAGGGAATCGGCCGCCTCCTGCATGGTCATGCCCACGAAGTATCGGAGCTTCACCAGTTCGGCGGCCTGGGAATCCTCCTCCTGGAGACGGTCGAGGGCCTCGTGAACGGCGAGAAGTTCATCGGGCGCGACGTTCAGTGCGAACCGGGATTCCTCGAACTCGACCTTCTCGGCACCAGCACCCCGCTTCCGCGCCAGTTTCCGCCGTGCATGGTCCACGAGGATCCGGCGCATGGCTTCGGCGGCCGCGGTGAAGAAGTGAGCCCGATTGGACCAACCCTCAGCCGGCCCTCCGGCCAGGCGCAGCCAGGCCTCATGCACGAGCGCCGTGGCCTGCAAGGTGTGACCGGGCAGTTCCCCGGCCATCCGATGCGCCGCCAGCCGGCGGAGTTCCTCGTACACCAGCGGGAGCAACCGGCCTTCCGCCCCTTCCTCCCCGTGACGGATCGCCTCCAGCATGCGGGTGACATCGTTCATGGTTCGGGCACGCGACGGATTGGGGGCCGGCGGGACCCGGACGCCGTCCGCCTTTCCGCACCCACTGGGTACGCGGCCTCCGCCCTCGCCGCCAGCCCGGAGTCGTCGATGCTGCCGAAAATGGATTGTGGACCCGCGGAGCTCGTCCCTCCGAAAGGTGAAGCGGGGGTGTGAACTCGGAGGGCCGAGTTCCACGACGCCGCAAGGGAGGGGTGCCATGGACTGCGGACTCGCAGAGCTCGTCCCTCCGATTCACGGCCTCCTCAACCAGAACTCGGAGATGCACCGGACACGACAGCTCCCTCGAAGCGGCACTTGCGGGGCGCGCGGGTCCTGATAGGGTCCGCGGCCCGGTGGAGGCCGAGGTCATTCCTTCCTGGAGCGCCAGGGATGGCCATTGCCGTCCCGATCTCCGAAGGAGCCACGTTTCCCCGGGGACAGCCGGTACGCCCGGCCGCACATCCCGTTTCCGCATGCAACACATCCGCAACATCGCGATCATCGCCCACGTCGATCACGGCAAGACCACCCTGGTGGACTGTCTCCTGAAGCAGTCCGGCACCTTCCGGGCCAACGAGGCCAAGGCGACCGAGGAACGCATCATGGATTCGATGGACCTCGAACGGGAGAAGGGCATCACCATCCGGGCCAAGAACGCGGCCTTCAAATACAAGAATTTCCACATCAACATCGTGGACACCCCGGGCCACGCCGACTTCGGCGGCGAGGTCGAGCGCATCATGAACATGATCGATGGCGTCCTGCTGGTCGTGGACGCCGCCGAGGGACCCCAGGCCCAGACCCGCTTCGTCCTTCGCAAGGCCCTCGAGGCCGGCGCCAAACCCATCGTGGTCATCAACAAGATCGACCGCGACAACGCCAACCCGAAGAAGGTGCTCGACCAGGTCTTCGAGCTGTTCATCTCCCTCAACGCCACCGACGAGCAGCTCGATTTCCCCTTCGTGTACTGCTCCGCCAAGAACGGCTACGCCAAGGCCGAACTCGACCATGTGAGCGGCACCATGGAACCGCTGTTCGAGTCCATCACCCGCCACATCCCCCCGCCCCGGGCCCGGGCCGGCGACGGTTTCCAGATCCTCGTCGCCAATCTCGACTACTCCGATTATCTCGGCCGTATCGCCTTCGGAAAGATTGTCGAAGGCAAGGTGCACGTCGGCATGCCGGCAAGCTGCCTCCACGGCGACGGCCGCGTGACCCCGGGCAAGGTCACCATGATCTACCATTTCGAGGGCCTGAAACGCATCGAGATCCAGGAGGCCCACGCCGGCGACATCGTCGGCATCGCCGGGTTCGAGGACGTCTTCATCGGTGAAACCCTCGCCGACAAACCGGAACGCGGCGCCCTTCCCTACATCCCCATCGATCCCCCCACCATCCAGATGGAGTTCGCCGTCAATGACGGCCCCCTCGCCGGCACCGACGGCAAACTCGTCACCGCCCGCCACATCTGGGAGCGCCTGGTCAAGGAGACCCGCACCAACGTCGCCCTGCGCATCGCCCAGACCGATGATCCCAAGATCTTCGCCGTCTCCGGCCGCGGCGAGATGCAGATCGCCATCCTCGTCGAGCAGATGCGCCGCGAAGGCTACGAAGTGCTGGTGTCGCGTCCCGAGGTCCTCTGGCAGAAGGGCCCGAGCGGGGAACCGCTCGAACCCATCGAGAAACTCTTCGTCGAGGTCCCCAACGAAAGCCTGGGCGCCATCATGGAGAACCTCTCCTTCCGCAAGGCCCAGATCACCAACATGACCCACGTGTCGAATCACGTGTCCATCGAGGCCCTCATCCCCATGCGCGGCCTGATCGGCTTCGAGACGGACCTGGTCAATCTGACCCGCGGCCACGGCGTGATGAGTCATCTCTTCCACGAATACGGCTCCGACCGCGGCGAGATTGCCGCCCGCAAGAACGGATCCCTGGTCTCGATGGATTCCGGCGAGGCCACCGCCTACGCCCTCAACATGATCCAGGAACGCGGACGCCTGATGGTCGAGCCCGGCGAGGCCGTGTACGTCGGGATGATCGTGGGCGAAAACGCCCGCGAGAACGACATCCCGGTCAATCCGGTGAAGGAGAAGAAGCTCACCAACATGCGCTCCCAGGGCGACGGCAAGGGCATCCAGCTCAACGCCCCCTTCAAGCTCAGCCTCGAACGCGCCCTCGAATACATCGACGTGGATGAATACGTCGAGGCCACCCCCCACCACCTCCGCCTTCGCAAGAAGGTCCTCGACGAGAACCAGCGCAGGAAGGCCGAGAAGGAACGCCTGGTGAAGTTCGTACAAGCATGACCCATCCCCTCAGTCCTGCACTGATCCGGCGCGCCACCCTGCTCGCCATCAATCTCCTGTTCCTCATGGTCTGGGGCTTCGCCGGCATCGGCAAGCTCCTGGGCGGCATGCCTGCATGGTTCCCGGAGAAATTCGGCGGCACCTTTCTTGCCTCGTTCCCAGGCCTGCCCGCCCTGTTCTGGCTCCTCGTCGCCGGCGAACTCCTTGCCCTCGGACTCGCCCTGGCCGCCCTCGTCACCGGCGAGTTCCTCGCCAGCCGCACACCCCGCTTCCTATCCGCAGCCCTCGCCTGGAGCCTCTTCGTCTTCGTCCAGCTCGGCTTCGGACAATGGCTGACCGGCGAATTCAACGGGGCTTTTCAGCAGTTCGTCTATTTCGCCGGCACCCTCGTCGCTCTCCAGACCGTCCTCCGCAGCCCCGATTCCCTCCGGGCGTGACCGTGGTTCAAGCCCGGCCCGGGCGACGCGGGACCGGGCCGGGGCAGGCACCCGGCACCCTCCATTCGTGGGGTGGCATGGCCCCGTGCACGACGAACCGTTGCCTCGCGCCATCCCGTCACGGTGGCAATCCAGCGGCAGGATTTCGCAACGCACCGGCAGCGCTTTCCCAGGTCGTCCGCCAAGCCTTTCCGCCATGATGCGTCGTTCGTTGGCCCGCCTCGCAACGGTGGAAGGCCATTTGCCGGCCTCCCGCCACCCCGGCCGCCCCAGTCTCCCCGGGCCCGCCCTCCCGCTTTCGCTGGCCCTTGCCTCCGCCTGCGCCGTCGCCGCCTTCAGCCCGGCCACCCCCGACACCCATGCCGCTGAAACCTTCTCCAAGGCCCGGGCCATCGTGGCCCTGAAACCCGACAAGGACCCCGACGCCATGATCGAGGAACGGCGCGCAACCGCCACCTTCCTCGCCACGGCCCTGGGAAAGCCCGTGGACGTCGTCGTCCCCCTCTCCGGCGCCGTCATCAATGAAGGCCTGGCCAACGGAACCATCGACGTGGCCTTCGTCAGCGCCACCGACCTGGTCAACGCCCGCCGCAGCCGGTCGGGCAACCTCCTCCTCGCGGTCGAGATCGCGGGCAGGACGACCTACGAAAGTTACTGGGTCTCCCTCCGGGAAAAGCCCTACCAGTCGGTCGAAGATCTCCGGGGACGACCGGTCGCCTTCGCCTCCCGCACCAGCACCTCCGGGTTCGTCGTGCCCCTGTACGATCTGTACCAGCGCGGCCTCGTTTCCGCCCGCGGCCGACCGGAGGAGTTCTTCGGCGCCGGCAACGTCTCCTTCGGCACCGGTTACGTCTCGGCCATCGAACGTGTCCTCCGCGGCGAGGCCGAAGCCGCCGCCGTGAGCTACTACGTCCTCGATGAAGACAAACACCTCACCGCCGACCAGCGGCAGCGCCTGAAAAAGGTCTGCTCCCAGGGCCCCGTCCCCACCCATGTCCTCGCCGTGAGCCACCGCGTCTCCGAACCGGACCGGCAGGCCCTCAAGCGGGCCTTTCTGCGCTTCAACGAGCCCGCCGGCACCGCCCTCCGCGACCGCCTCTTCGTCGCCCGCCTGGTCGAGGTGGACGAGGAGGCCCACGTCGCCAGCCTCGATGCGGCCTTGAGATTGGCCCGCGGCGAATAGAATCTGTCCCGCTCATGACCGCGTCCGTCGTCCCCCACATCCTGGTCGAGGAACTCGGCTGCGGCCGGGGCGGACGGCGCCTGTTCGACGGTCTCAGCCTGAACGTTCCCCGCGGGCGGTTCATTGCAGTCCTCGGTCCCTCGGGGATTGGCAAATCGAGCCTCCTCGCCTGCCTTCTCGGCCTGCTCACACCCTGCCGCGGGCGGATCACCCTGCGCTGCCGGTTCAACTGCGAACATTCCCCCCGCACCTACCGGCATCGCACCGGGATGGTGTTCCAGGACTGGCGCCTCACGCCCACCGCCACGGTCGAGCGCAACGTCCTCTGCGGAGCCCTCGGCCGCCTCCCCTGGTGGCGCACCCTCGCCGGTTTCCCCGCCCGGGAATACGCCCGCGTCGGCCCCCTCCTCGATCGTCTTGGCCTGAACCACCTGCGCCACGCCTGTGCCGGCGAAATCTCCGGCGGGGAGCAACAGCGCGTCGCCCTCGCCCGGGCCCTCCTGCAGGAGCCCGAACTGATCCTGGCGGACGAACCGGTCTCCAATCTCGATGGCCGCCTGGCGGATGATGTCCTCGGACTCCTCCGCCAGGAGGTCGCGGTCGCCCAGCGAACCGTGGTGTGTGTGCTGCACGACCGCGCCCGGGCCGAACGCGCCGCGGACGGGTTGCTCACCCTGGACCCCGCGCGTCCCGACGGCTGGCGCTGGGAGGCCCGATGACGGCCCCCACCCAACCGCCCGGCGACCGGTCGTCCGCCGCCTCTCCACCCCGACTCACCGCCTGGCGTGTCACCCTCACGCTCTTCGCCCTCGCCGTCATTTTCTCCTGGCCGGCCATGCAGGGTTCGGGACGCGATCTCGATCACCTCGCCAACCTCCGGCGCTTCCTCTCCCAGTTCCTGCCGCCCGACTTCTCCGTCAGCGGCGTCGCCCTCGCCGCCCTGCTCGAAACCGCCCGCATCGCGGTCATGGCCACCTTCTGGGCCACCCTCATCGCCGTCCCCCTCGGTGCCGCCGCCGCCCGCAACGTCGCCCCCCGCTGGCTGGTCCGCCTGACCCGGCTCCTGCTCAACGGAGTCCGGTCCCTCCCCAGCCTGGTCTGGGCCCTCCTTGCCGTCGCCGTCGTCGGCGCCAATTCCCTCGCCGGCGTCATCGCCCTCACCGCCTACAGCCTGGGCTACCTCGGCAAGTTCTTCAGCGACGCCTTCGAGTCCGTGGACCGCGGCGTCCCCGAAGCCCTCCGCTGTGCCGGCGCCCATCCCATTCAGGCCTTCCAGTACGGACTCTGGCCCGAGGCCCGGCCCCTCATCCTCAGCCACATCCTCTGGATGATCGAATACAACATCCGCTCCGCCGCCATCATCGGGTACGTCGGCGCCGGCGGCATCGGACTCCACCTCCACGCCTACCAGGAATTCCAGCAATGGGACAAATTCGCGGCCGTCCTCTGCTGGATCCTTCTCATCGTCATCCTCCTCGACTTCGCCGGCGAACGGCTCCGCCACGAACTCACCCGCCGCTTCGCCTCCTCCCCCGGCAACAATCCCTCCGCCGCCCCCGCCCCCGCCCCCGCCGCCGCCTGATCCCCCGTGGCCATGGGGTCAGATCCGTACAAGCAACCCTTCCCGGTGAGATTGTAAAAGTAGTGATTTGACCCCATTGCTTCGCATCGCCTCGCGTGACACCCTCGGCCCGGCCCTGTCCAATTCCTGATGTCCGCCCTTGCGAGCGTGAGCCCGCCCTCCCCCCCACCGGCCCCGCCCGTGGAACCGGCCACCCCCGGCTCCGACGCTTTCGCCGCGTTGTACCGGGCTCACTCCCAAGCCATCCACTACCTGGCCCTCCGCTACCTCGGCGACCCCGCCCGCGCCCAGGACGTCACCCATGACGTCTTTCTCAAGGCGTGGCGTCACCTCGGCCAGTTTCGCCACGAAGCCGCCTGGCGCACCTGGCTCTATCGCATCGCCATCAATCATTGTCGCAATCTCGCCGCCAGTTGGGCCGCCCGGAACCTGGTTCCCTCCTCGGATGAAACCCTCTGGAACGACGCCCCCGACCCGGGGGATTCCCCGCTCCGAATCCTCGAAGTCAAGGAACTCGGCGAACGGATTTCCCGGGCCATGGCCCGTCTCCCCGAGGAGTACCGGCTCCTGCTCCTCCTCATTGCGGACGAACGCCTCGCCTACGATCAGATCGCGGCCTTGACCCACCAATCCACGGACGCGGTCCGTGGAAAGCTGCATCGGGCCCGAAAAGCCTTCGCCATCGCCTTCGCCGCCACCGCCTAGCCCCGCCCGCCGGCCTTATGAAGCACGAATCCCGCCTCAATCCCTCTCACGAGGAAGACCTCGCCGCGTCGGCCCAAACCCACTCCGACGACCGCATCTTCCCCACGGCGGAGGACGCTCTCCGCGCCGATCGCAGCGTCACACCGCCCCCTCCGGAACTCGCCCGACGCCTGGCCGCTTCGCTCACCGCAGAACCTCCGCCCAAGCCGGCCTCGTGGTGGCGGCGCCTCCTCGGCCACGCGCCCTGATTCACCGCCCTCCATGGCCCGCCCGGAGAGTCGCAAGACACCTGCCCCTCGCCACGTAACCCATCCCCCCCTCCCGTGAAGGCATTCTGGCAATCCCTCCCGCCGGGCACCCGACTCCTCGCCAGCCTCCACGCCCTGGGGTTCGTCGCCCTGGCCCTGCTGCGCGCCCTCACCGGCCTGGACCTCGGCACCGCCCTGGCGCTCGATGCTTCCGCGCTGTCCGGCTTCCAGGTGTGGCGTCTCGTCACCTATTGCCTCGTGTCCGGCGACCCGCTCAACGCCTTCTTCGGCTCGCTGTTCATCCTCTTCCTCGGACCCGGCGTCGAGCGCGCCTGGTCCCCCGCCCGCATGATCATTCATTATCTGGCCTGCGGTGTGGCGTCCGGGGTGATCCTGGCCTGGATCCTTCGCCACGGCCCCGGCGGCATCCTCACGAATGCGGGCGCCCTGCTCGGACTTCTGGTCCCGTGGTTCCTCCTCAACCGGTTCCAGCGTTTCCACCTCTTCTTCGGCAGTGCCGAGGTTTCCGCGGCCACCGGAGCCCTGATCGCCGCCGCCTGCATCGTCGCGCCCTTCGCCTTGAGTTGCGGATGGCAGCTCACACCCGGAATTGCCGCCGCCGCCCCCGCGAGCTGGCTGATCCTCCTTGTCCAGACCACCCTCCACGACCGCCGCACCCGGACTGCCGCTCAACGTCCTCGCATGGGCCGGCTCGAACTCTAACCGTGTTTGCCGCCCATCCTTCCCCACGCTCCCTCCGGGCAGCCCGCGATGCCCAACCCGGGTCGCAAGAGCATCCCGACGCCACGGGAGACCGGGTGATGAACGCGCGTTCCGCACCGCCGCTCCCTCGCCATCGCGCCTCCCGGGCCGCGCTCGCCCGCCAGCGGGTTCCCCTCGCCTTCTCACTCCTCTCCGCCTGCTCCCTCTGTCTCCACCGATGCGGTGCCCCGCGCCTCGACGGACCCGGCGGCCGTTGTCATGCCGGTCCCGACGCCCGGTTCTTTGCCGCCCAAACCGACGTTTCCGACGAACTGGAACTTCTCCCCTCCTTCGCGGTCTCCCTCAGCGGATGCAATCTCCGCTGCGATTTCTGCATCACCGGCGGTCCCAGTTGGAACCCCCGGGCCGGATCGCCCCTCCCACTGCCCCGTCTCACCCGCCTCGCCCGCCAGGCCCTGGCCCGCGGGGCCCGCACGCTCATGATCCTTGGCGGCGAACCCACAATCCATCTTCCCGCCCTCCTTGAACTCATCGCCGCCCTCCCTGAGGACGCCCCGCTCGTCCTGAAAACCAATGCGGGCTTCACCGACCCGGTCCGTCCCCTGCTTGCGGGCCTCGTCGATGTCTGGCTTCCCGACTTCAAATTCGGCAACCCCGATTGCGCCCAACGCCTCGCCGCCATTCCCATCGCGGCCGACGCCTGGTCCGTCGTCACCTCGAATCTCCTCTGGATGGCGTCCGACGCAGCGGCCCGGGACTTGATCGTGCGCCATCTCCTGATGCCCGGTCATCTCACCTGCTGCTGGCAGCCCATCGCCCGGTGGCTCGCCTCGCATCTCCCCCACACCAAGGTCAGTCTTCGCTCCGGTTTCTGGCCCGCCTGGCAGGCCCATCGGCACGCCGAGCTCAGACAACCAGTGCCTCCGGACGAATGGAACGAGGCCCTCGCCATCGCCCATCAACACCAGCTCCGTCTTGTCCCATGAACGAAAGCGCCCCGGCTCCACCCGTTCCGCCAGGGGACCCAACAACGCCCCGTCGCCCGCACCCGGATTCCGTCCGCCCGGAAGGTTCCTCCACCGTTTTCTTGATCCTTCCCGACGGCACCGTCTATGCCCGCAATCTGACCCCGGAACTCGCCTGCATCCTTGCCGGACTCAACCCTGGCGACCCCGCCATGGCACTGCGGGCGCGCTCCGCCCTTTCCACCCGACCCGATGTCCCATGAGCTTCGCCACCGACCTCGAAATTCTCATCCGCGCCCGCTACCCCGTCCTCTATCTCGTCACCAGCGAGGAGGCACGCGTTCTGGAACTCGTCCATGACATCGCCAGGAAGCGCCAGAAGAAGGTTCTCGAATGGAGCTACAGCACCGGCGTCGTCACGGCCGGCACCTCGATTCAATCCCAGAAATCCCGCAACGCCCCGACCAAGGATCCCCTCAACGCGCTGGATCAGGTCATTGATCTCGTCGAACCCGCCATCTTCGTCTTCAAGGATTTCCACCCGTTCCTCACCCGGAACAACTTCGCCATCATCCGGCGCCTCAAGGAAATCGCCCTCCACCTGAAGAACTCCTACAAGACCATCCTCCTGGTCTCGCCGGTCCTCGAGATCCCCGCGGAACTGGACAAGGAAATCACCGTCCTCAACTTCCCCCTCCCCGCGCGGGAAGATCTCGGCGAACAACTCGACCGCATCGTCGCCGATGTCCGGGAGCACAAGCAGCTTCAGATCGACCTTCAAACCGAGGGCCGCGACCGCCTCCTCCAGGCCGCCCTGGGTCTCACCATGAGCGAAGCGGAAAACGTCTTCGCCAAGATCCTGATCAAGGATGGAGGCCTCTCCGGGGAAAGCGTCGATGAAGTCTTCGCCGAGAAGCAGCAGATCATCCGCAAGAGCGGTCTCCTGGAGTACTACCAGTCCCAGGAATCCTTCGCGAACGTCGGTGGCATGCCCATCCTGAAGGACTGGCTCACCAAGCGCGCCGTCGCCTTCACCGCCGAGGCCCACACCTTCGGCCTGCCCGCCCCCAAGGGGATTCTCATGCTCGGCGTCCAGGGCTGCGGCAAGAGCCTCTGCGCCAAGGCCGTTGCCCGCCAGTGGCGCCTTCCGCTCCTCCGCTTCGATATGGGCCGCATGTTCGGATCGCTGGTGGGTTCCTCCGAAGAGAATGTCCGCCGCGCCATCGCCGTCGCCGAATCCGTCGCCCCCACCATCCTCTGGGTCGATGAAATCGATAAGGCCTTCGCCGGTTCCCGCGGCTCCGGTTCCACCGACGGAGGCACCACGGCCCGCGTCTTCGGCACCTTCCTGACCTGGCTCTCCGAGAAATCCGCCCCCGTCTTTGTCGTCGCCACCGCCAACGACATCTCCGAACTGCCCCCCGAACTCCTTCGCAAGGGGCGCCTCGACGAGATCTTTTTCGTGGACCTCCCGTCCGAGTCCGAGCGCGCGGATATCTTCCGCATCCACCTGGCGAAACGGGGTCGCGACGATGCAGGCTTCGATCTCGACGCCCTGGTAAAAGCCAGCAAGGACTTCAGCGGCGCCGAAATCGAACAGGCGGTCATCAGCGCGCTCTTCGAAGCGTTCTACCGAAAGGTCGAACTCTCCACGGACCACCTCCTCAACGAACTCCGGCAGACGGTGCCCCTGTCCAAGACCATGTCCGAGCAACTCCTCCGTCTCCGCACCTGGGCCGAAGGCCGCGCCCGCAATGCCAGTGTCCCCCGCGGCGAGGACCCCGCCAGCCCCAGCCGCAAAATGGAGTTCTAACCCGGGGCGTGAGTCTCCCCCGTGTGTCCTGTCCAATTCAACGTGCTGCTTCCCGTCGCCATGCCCGGTCCCTTCGCCCTCCGCCCATCCCGGCATGGCCGGCCCGTGAACCCCGCCTCATCCCACGCCTTCCACAACCCCCTCCCTCCCACGCCATGAGCGCCGTCTGCATCCTCGCCCCCGTCGTCATCGCCGCCTGGCCCGCCTTCAGCGCCGCCGTCACCGCCGCCGGTGTCTCCCTCGGCTACCAGGTCACGGCGGAGGCGCGTGCCCTCGTCTCGCAAGGCGTCGAAGCCACCCGGCGTGTCGAACTCGAAATCGCCCAAAGCGAGATCGTCACCGGTTCCCTCGGCCGTGACCAGCGCCTCCGCCTCACCCGCGACGACGTCACGGTCGTCTTCTCGCGCGATTCCCGCGGCCGCGCCTCGGTCTGCGTCACCGGCGAGGGCCACACCGACGCCGAACTCCGCGCCCTGGGCGAGGAACTGTCCCAGCGCGTCGTCCAGCAGTACGTTTACCAGCGTTTGATGGATGAAATGCGCTCCCGCGGCTACAACGTCGTCGAGGAACAGGTCGATGAGAACCAGGCCATCCGCCTCAAGGTCCGTCACTGGGAAGGCAATTGAGCCGTCGCGTGTCCCGGGTTCCTCCCATCCCCACCTCCCCACCTCCCCATGCCCCAGCGCGAATACGACATCACCATCGGCCCGGACGGTTCCGTCGAGATCCATGTCCAGGGGCACAAAGGCAGGAGCTGCCTCGACGCCATCAAGGTCTTCCAGGAGATTGTCGGCGAATTGAAGGAGCAGCGTCTCACCAGCGAATTCTACGAACCCGGAGGACAGGTCCGCTACAACCTCGACCAGCACCACTGACCCCGCCGATTCCACCCGCGCCATGCCGCGAATGACCCCACCCGACGCACCGTACTACCCGCCGCGCGCGGGAAAGGTCTGGGTGGGACGGCGCGCCAGGGTCGCAGTGCGTGCGGAACGCACCGCCCTGGCGGCCCTGGCAGGGCTGCGCGGACTCCTCGTGGTCCTCGTCCCGGGCCTGCCCTTCTGGGTCCGCGGCCAGCGCCTTCCGGGACTCGCCTGCCTCGCCATCTGGATGCTTGCCCTGCACCGGTTCCTGATCCTTCGAGACCAGGGCGGTGGCGAGGCGACGGTGCTTCGCATTCGCATTCCCTTTTCAGGGTTCGATGCCGTGCAGTTCGATTCCTCCTATCTCTGGTTCGGCCTCGCGGCCGGCCTGCACATCCTCAGTGCCTCCGAATTCCTGCGCCCCGTGGCGCAACGCAAGCTCCGGGATGCCCAACCCCGAACCCGCCTGATCGCCACGGCGGGCGTCGGACTGGGCGTCGGCCTGGTCCTCTACCTCGTCCTCTACGCGCCGTGGATCCTTTGATCGAGGGACCCCTTCACCCACGTCATCCGGCGCATGCGCGACTCCCATTCCCGCTTCTACCCGCCCCGCGCACCCTGGTACGCGCCCGCCCGGGAAGCCGGACACGCCGTCCTCAGCGCCACGCGCGTCCGCCGCATTCCCACCCCCGGACAGATGGGCGCGGGCCGGTTGCTCCTCGGTCTCGGGGTGCCCGGGTACGCCTTTGTCGTCCACGGCCGCCCCGCGATCGGCTGGACCCTCACCGCCGCATTCCCGGCCCTGTTGCTATTGGGTCTGGCCTTCCTCGGCGGGACCGCAGGAAATGTCATTCTCGGACTCGCCATCTCGCTTCATCCCATCAGCGTGGTGCATCTCCTGAGTCCCTGGCTCCGTGAACTCCCCATTCACTACCGGATTCTCGGGGCCCTGGCGGTGGTCCTCGGGCTCCTCGTGTTCATCTGGCTGCCCGTCCAGGAACTGACGCATCGCACCCTCTTCGCCCCCATTGTCACCGATCAGGGATTCGTCGTCGTGCGCCCGACCCGCAATCCGGGCGCCGTCCTGCGGGGCACCTGGATCGTCCACCAGACCACCACCCACGCCGGCGGGGGGGTGATCGTGCGTGCCGGCACCAGCATCGCTCCCGCGCTCGCCCTCCCTGGAGATACCATCACCTTCTCGGCGTCCGCGGTCCGGGTCGGCACCGTCGCCCACCCCCGCCAGGACGGCATGCCCACCGAAGGCTCATGGACGGTTCCCCCGGATCACTGGTTCGTCTGGCCGCGTCTTCAAGTGACCGTGAACACCGCCGGCATCGACGACACGACGATTCGGGAGATCGCACTCCGTCACGCGTTGATTCCGCATGAGAACCTCCGCGGCGTGGCCTTCCACCGCTGGTTTCACCGGCCGCAGATCCTCACGACACCATGAGCCGCTTCCGCAACCTCGAGTTTGAAGGCCAGGACGACGACGCTTCCCTCACGCCTCAGGAGACCGTCAAGGACGAGGCGTACTATCTGGAGGAAGCCCGGCGCGCCTTCGAGACGGCCGATTTCGAGCTGGGCCTCCGCCTCTACGCCCGTGCTCTCGAGGAAAACCCCAGGAGCCCCGCCGCCTGGACCGGGCAGGTCCGTATGCTCATCGAACTGGGGGAATTCCGGGAGGCGAAGGCCTGGGCCGACAAAGCCCTCGAGGTCCACCCCAACCACGCTGAACTCCTCGCCGCCAAGGCCGTGGCCCTCGGCCGCCTCGGGGACCTCGATGAGGCGCTCGCCCTCTCCGATGCCGCCTTCGAGGAACGCGGTCATTCCCCGTTCGTCTGGCTCGCCCGGGCCGACGTGCTCCTCGCCCGCAGGGAACATCGGGCGGAATACTGTCTGGACCAGGCCATCGGCCTGGCTCCGCGTGACTGGTTCGTCACCTGGCTCGCGGCCCGGGTCCGCATCTTCCACGCCCAGTTCGCCCAGGCCCTCCAGCTCCTGCGGCAGTCCCTCGAATGGGATTCCACCCGGTTCATCCTCTGGCTCCAACGGGGCGAATGCGAACTGGCCCTCGGCTACGCCGACAGCGCACGCCGCTCCTTCGAGCAGGCTCTCCAGATCAATCCGCTGTGCAGCCAGGCTCACAACGGCCGACACAAGGCACAATCCACCGGCCTCGGCCGACGCTTCGCCGGCTGGTGGCGCCGGCTCTTTTCCCGATGACCCATCCCAAGCTCGATCGACTCCTCCAGGGCGCCGCCGACTGCGAAGCCTCGGATCTCCACCTCGTCGTCGGAGTTCCCCCCGCCTACCGCGTCAATGGCGAGATCATCCTGGCCGACGCCGACGCTCTCACCGGCGGGGACCTGACCGAGATGACGGACAGTCTCCTCAACGAGCACCAACGCAGGAAATTCGATCACGACTGGGAACTTTGCGTCTCCATCCGCCACGAGATCGCAGGCCGCATCCGGGCCACGTTCTACCGCCACAACGGCCTGCCCGAAATGAGCCTGCGCTTCTGCGGGGAACACATCCCTTCCCGCGAGTTCCTCGGATTACCGGCCAAACTCGACGAACTCGCCCTCAAACCCAACGGCCTCATCCTCATCACCGGCGCCACCGGTGCCGGCAAGACCACAACGCTCAATTACCTCGTCGATCTCATCAACACCGAGCGCCGCTGCAAAATCGTCACCATCGAGGACCCCGTCGAATTCGTTCACCCCAACAAGAAAGCCATCGTCGTCCAGCAGGAGGTCCTCACCGATGTCCGATCATTCAATCGCGCCTTCCTCCACGTCCTGCGCCAGGACCCTGACGTCATCGTCGTCGGTGAGATCCGCGACCACGAAGCTGTCGCGACCGCCCTCACCGCGGCCGAGACCGGACACCTCGTCCTTGCCACCCTCCACTCCCCCAGCGTCGCCCACGCCCTCGAACGCATCATCGGCGTCTTCGAGGGCTCCATGCAGAAACAGATCATCCTCCAGCTTGCCAACTCCCTCCAGGGGATCATCGCCCAGGATCTGCTTCCCGCCGTTGACCGCAACCGCCGCGTCCTGGCCTACGAACTCCTCCTCGCCAACGGCGCCGTCCGCAATCTCATCCGCGAAAGCCACCTTCACCAGCTCGACAATGTCATCCAGATGAGCCGCAAGGACGGCATGGTGCTGATGGACAACTGCCTTCACGATCTCTACCTGAAGTGCCTCATCACCTACGACGTCGCCTCCACCCGGGCCCGGCATCCCGAAAGCCTTTCCCGCCATCGCGGCTCCTGACCCGCCGCGAAGACCGGTATGCGGAACCCGTGGTCACGCTCGATGCCGATCTCGCGGTCGCAGGCGCCCCCGGGCGTCGAGGCGGCCATGCGGGCCGCGGGGTTCGAGGTGGAAGCGCATCCCCATTCGATCAACGCCCGCCTTCAGGAAGCCGCCTGCGGATTCCGGTCACGGTGAGCGACCCCTACAGTGCCGTCCCGTCGCGGGCGGGCGAGGCTGAGGTCTCAAGGGGTTCGCAGTGCGATTTTACAATTCCCTGACAATTGGCGGGGCGGCGGGCGATACAGAGGGTGCGTGAAGACGCCATCCCTTGTTCCCCTGCTGGTCCTGGTCGGGTCCCTGAGTGCGCCGTGGTGGACCGTCCGCGCCGCCGAGTCCATCGAACGGGCCTTCGAAGCCGCGCTGCTGGCGGAGGAGGGGCGGCGCGATCTGACCGGGGCGATTCGCGGGTACGAATCGGTGGTGGCGCAGGTCGATACGCAGCGGGCGCTGGCGGCGACGGCGGTGTTCCGGTTGGGGGAATGCTACCGGAAGCTGGGCCGAACCAACGACGCGGTGATCCAGTATCAGCGCCTGCTGCGCGATTACGCGGGCGAGACGGTGCTGGTCCAGTTGAGTACCGAAAACCTGGCGGCCCTGGGGCAACCTGTGGCCAGGGACCCGGTCACCGGCATCCCCGACGCCAGTGTCGATGCCCGTGCCATCCGCCTGCTCGAACGTCGTCTGGCGCGGCTGGACACGCTGCCTTCCAATAGTCCCGAGCTCCTGATCCTGATCCGCGACTGGTTTCCCGACAGCCTGCTGGAACAACTGGAATCCGAACGGTCCGCCCTGGCGCGCCGGCTTGCCGACCTCGAAGTGCAGTTGGCTCCCCAGCATCCCGATCGCGTCCGTGCCGACGCCACCTGGCGCCGCATCGAGGCGCAGATGGCCGAACGGGTGGAGGGTTTGATCCGGGCCCAGCGGGCGCATCTGGAGATCCTGCAGGCGGCGGCGGGGGATGGGGGAACCGTCGGGGTCGCCACGGCGGGTACTGGGCCATCCCAAGAGGAGCGGGCCGAGATTGCGCGGTTGCGGGCGTTGTTTGATCGCAGTCCGGATCGCCTGAACACGCCCGATGCCAACGGGCGCCTGCCATTGGTCGCCGCCGCGGCGGCAGGGCAGCTCGCCGTGGTCCGGGCCCTGCTGGAGTGGGGCGCCCGGGTGAATGCGGCCGGGCCGATTCCAGGCGTTGTCCTTCTGGGAGAACCGCGAGAGACAGAAACGGCACTGCATGCGGCGGCCCGAGAGGGTCACAAGGCCATTGTGGAGGTCCTGCTGGATGCGGGGGCGGATCCCAATGCCCGCGGTAGCGGTGGCCTGACCCCGCTGGCGCTGGCGATCCGGAAGCAATACCACGCGGTGGCCGAAACCCTGCTGGCCCGGGGCGCCGATCCGGGACGTGAACCGGACAGGATCTCCCTGCGCGTGGCCGTGCAGAACGGAGCGACGAACTGGATCGAACGTCTGCTGCGACCGGAATCCGGGGCGGATGAAATGCCGCCGGACGCTTCCGCAGCAGCCGGCCTTGTTCGGGTTGCACTGGAAGCGAACAGCAAGGAGTCGGTGCGGACCCTGGTGCGGATGGGGGTGACGCCAAGCGGCGAAGACCTTGCTTTCGCGTTGTTTCCGTCGGAGGTGGCAAGGGGCATGTCTCGGCCAGCAGTCGCCGTGGATCCGGCCTGGTTCGAGGAACTCCTGAATGCCACGCCCCGAGAGGTTCTGACTCCGGAGCTTCTGGAACCGATGCTCGGGAGGGTTGTGTCAGAGAACAATTTCAAATCGGTGCCGGAACTTATCCCGATTCTGGTTCGAGCCGGGGCGTCCCCGACTGCGAACGTCCGGAAGAACACGGCCGAATGGGAGCTCCGTCCCGTCCTTCACCTTGCGGTGAGCCATGCCATGCACGCTGGCAGAATCGACCCTGTCCGCATGCTGCTTGATGCTGGGGCGGATCCGAATGGGTTCGACATGAGTCGGCAGACCGCCCTGGGTCTGATCTTGGAAGCGCGTCAACCAAGTCAGCGAACCGATCCGTCAGCGACTCATCTGGTTGCCCTCGAAGATCTCCTTCGGGCCGCGGGGGCGCGGGAGGACGTGTGGCGCCGGCAGTTCATCGCCGTGGGCCGGGGTGAACGGTTGGAGCGTCGTTTCTTCCGCACGCGCGAGGACCAGCAGGCCCCGACCCTGGGCGACCTGCTGGCCATGGCTTATCGCATCGTGGAAGGCCGATTTCCGCTCGATCTGCTTGGCTGGCCCGCACTCGACCGAATCCGCATCCACCGCCTGAACGCGGATGGGTCCGGTCTGACCGTCGTTCCCGTGGCACCCGACTGGTTCGAGCAGGAGGCTTGCTCATGGAATCTGGCGCTCGAATGGGGCGACGGGATCGAGATACCCGAAATGCTGACCCGACCGGCGGACGCCCGTTGGGGAGGATTGCCGTTGACGTGTGAGGACGCGCTTCAGCGTTGCACCCAACGCCGGGTAACGCTTCAGACCGGGAGCGGCTCCCACGAGGTCTTGCTCGGTATGGCTCCTGTCTATGCGGGCGGTGCTCGATTCGATCCAGACGGAACTGTGATCTCCACCCGACATGGTGGCGTTCCTCGACCTGTCGTTCGCAAGTTTCCCGCACGTGGAGAGTTGTGGTCCAATCACCTCTACGCAGCCGTTCGACACTCCGGACATCTCCTGGCTTCCTCGGATCTCACCCGGGTCCGGGTGGAACGTCCCTCCACCGGGGAGGCATGGACCCTTGATCTCGAGGACGACCCGGCCGAGGGCGAGTTCTGGCTCGTTGACGGCGACCGGATCGAAGTGCCGACGAAGATCCCTTGAATCCGATCCCCTTCCGGAGTGACGAACTCGGCGAGTCCGCAATCCCATGCACCCCTCTTCCGCGCACCGCCTCACGTCGGCGCCTACAGGGGGGTCTTTGGAAAATGTCGTGATTTGACCCCCTTGCCATGATCCCTGACCCGGCAGCCCAACCTCCCCGTCATTACGCGGTTCTGGCAGCGGCGTTGATGCTGCCGGCCCTGGCGCTGGCGGCGATGACCGCGTGGACGACAGCGCTGGATCGGAAGGCGTCGATGGCGGAGACGACGATGTTCGCCCGCAACTTTTCCGAGGCGGCCGTGGGCGCGGTGATGCAGGGGCTGGGCGAGGACGCGGAAGAGGGAGGAGGGCCGTTGCGGTTGGCGATGAAGCTCGATGGAACCCTGCTCTGGCCGGCCCGGGGACCCTGGCCGCCGCAACCGGACCCGGCGGAGGCGACGATGTCCGGGGCCTGGAGGGAAGATTGGGATCGGGCGCGGAGGGCGTTGGAGGGCGGCGACGCGCTGACGGCGGTGGCGCTGCTCGATGCGTTGATCGAGGAACGGTCGGAGGTGGAGGAGTTACAGGCAGACCTCGGGGCGCAGGCCCGGTTGGCGGTGTTGCGGGGGCAGGCGTTGGGTGCGGCCGGCGAGGCGGCCCGGGCAGTCGAGGCGTGGCGGACCGCGTTCCAGTGGGCGACTCCCGGGATGACCACGTCCGCCGGGGTGGCCATCCGGGATCTGGCGTTGCACGGCATTCTGGATGGGGTGGCAGGGCAGGCGGACCGGTGGCCGGCCGCGTGGCGCGAGATCGGGGAGACGGGCTGGATCGAGGCCCTGGCAGGGCAGCCTTCCACGCCGTTGACGGAGGCCGCGCTGGACCGGGTGCGTGCGTTGCTGCCGGGATTGGCGGCGGGTGGAACCAGCCGGACCGCGGCGGCGCGACTCGAGGTTTCCCTGCGACGCCGGGATCTGGCCCGCCAGGCCCACGCGGCATGGCGGGCGGCGGTCGGGGAGATGGGGACTTCGGGGCGAGGGTCGGGTCGCGAGTGGCCGGAGGTGCTGCGGTTTGAACTCGACGACGTGCCGTGGCTGGCCGTGGCACGTTCCACGGACCGGGACGGGAACGACAGGGAGGTCCGTGAGTACGGATTGCATCGATGGGAGGGGTTGGTGGAGGGCGCGCGGGGGATGATCCGGCTGCTGGATCCGGCGGGCCATTTCAAGTGGGCACTGCGGGTGGGGACGGAGACAGGGCTGCGATGGACGCATGAGGAACCGGCGGGCTGGTTCACGGACGAGGCGGCGCGATTCGCGGAAGCGGCGGCGCGCGGTGGGCTGATGGAGGCGGTCCTTTCGGCGGCCGAAGCCGGGGGCGGACGCGGTCTGGCGGAGCGACGACTGCAGGGGGGCGCGACGGTGACCGTGGCCATGGCGTTGGTGGACCCGGCGTCGTACCACGCCGGGATGCGGCGCCGGGGACGGTTGCTGACGGCGGTGGTCATTGCGGCGTGCGGTCTGACCGCGGCGGCGGCGTGGACGTTGTGGCGTTCGCTGGTGCGGCAGCACCGGTTGGGCGTGCGGAAGTCGAACTTCGTCGCCGCCGTGTCCCACGAACTGCGCGCGCCGCTGGCCAGCGTGCGGCTCCTGGTGGACAACCTCGAACACGACCGGATTCCCGAACCGGACCGGCGTCGGGAATGCCTCCGGTTGATCGGGCGCGAGTGCCGGCGGTTGGGCGTCCTGGTGGACAACGTGCTCGATCTGTCGCGGATCGACCGGGGCCGGCGGCGGTTGGAACCGGAGCCGACGGATGTGGCGGCACTGGTCGAGGACAGTGCGGAGTTCGCATCGATGGCGGGTGAGGAGCGCGGCGTGCGGGTGCAGGTGCTCCGGGCGCCCGGGGTGGAGTCCTTGACGGCGACGGTGGACGGGCGGGCCGTGCGTCAGGCACTGGCCAACGTGCTGGACAATGCCTTGAAGCACGCGCCCGCCGGCGGGGAGATCCGGATCCGGCTCGAACGGACACCGGGCGGGGACCGGTTCCGACTCGGGGTCGAGGACGATGGGCCCGGGATTCCGCCGGCGGACCGCGCCCGGGTGTTCGAACCGTTCCAACGGCTCGGGGGGGAACTGCGCCGCGAGACGCCGGGAATCGGCATCGGACTGACGATCGTCCGGCACCTGGTCGAGGCGCACGGGGGTCGTGTGTGGATCGAGGAGGCGCCTTCGACCGGCCGCGGAACGTGCTGTGTGATGGAATTGCCACTGGAACCGGACGGGCCATCGCGCCCCACGCCTCCCGCGACGTCATGAGCCGCATCCTGGTGATCGAGGACGAGTACCCCATGCGCCGCGCGCTGGAGGATCTGCTGTCGGCGGAGGGGCACCGGGTGCTGACGGCGGCGGACGGCGTGTCCGGCCTCAATGGGGCACGGTCCGAGCAGCCCGACCTGATCGTGCTGGATGTCATGCTGCCCGGGATCGACGGATTCGCGCTGGTGAAGGAACTGCGTCGGGTGGGACAGAGGATTCCGGTGTTGCTGCTGACGGCGAAGGGCGGGGTGCGGGACCGGGTCACCGGACTGGACGCCGGGGCGGACGATTACCTGGCGAAGCCGTTCAGCACGGAGGAACTGCTGGCGCGGGTGCGGGCGCTGTTGCGGCGGGCGGGACGGTCCGAGGTGCCGGTGGACCACTTGCGGCTGGGGGAACTCGAAGTGGATTTCCGGCGTCGCACGGCGCGGCGGGGAAGGAAGGCGGCGCACTTCACGACGAAGGAGTTCGAGATGCTGCGGCTGCTGGCCGAGGCCCGGGGCGGGGTGGTCTCGCGGGAACAATTCCTGGATCTGATCTGGGGCTACGGTTCGTTCCCGACCACGCGCACGGTGGACACGCACGTCGCGGCAATCCGCGCGAAGATCGAGCCCAACCCCGCGCGGCCGCGTCACCTGCTGACCGTGCACGGCGCGGGATACCGGTTGGTGGAGAGCGGTCCGGTGACGGGGTGACGGCTCGTTCCGGTTCGATTCCGAAAGCGATACCGACCCCGACCCCGATCGGAGAATCAAGCCGACGGAGTGCGCGCCCAAGGGGACGCACGCTGCTCCCGAGAATGGCCAGACACAAAGGCCCTCCCGGCGTTTGGGCGCCGGGAGGGCCGGTCGATGGGCGGGGTGACTGCCAGCCACCCTTGGGAACGGGTTCAACCCCGCTTGAGATCGAAGCGGTCGAGGTTCATGACCTTGGTCCAGGCCGCGACGAAATCGGCCACGAACTTTGCCCGGCCGTCGTCGCTGGCATAGACCTCGGCGATGGCGCGGAGCTGGGAATTGGATCCGAACACCAGATCCACCGAGGTGGCGGTCCACTTCAACTCGCCGGTCCTGCGATCCCGTCCCTCGTAGAAATGCTCGCACTGCGGCGAGACCTTCCACTCGGTGTCCATGCTGAGGAGGTGCACGAAGAAGTCGTTGCTGAGGGCGCCGCGATTCCGGGTGAGCACACCGAGATCGGGATGGGCGACGGTGGTTCCGAGGACGCGCATGCCGCCGATCAGGACGGTCATTTCGGGTGCGGTGAGGGTGAGCAACTGGGCGCGGTCCACGAGCGTTTCGGGACCGGGCCGGTCGAGTTCCCGGCCGAGGTAATTGCGGAAGCCGTCCTGTTTCGGCTCGAGCACGGCGAACGATTCGGCATCGGTCATGTCCTGGGTGGCATCGGTGCGGCCGGGGGTGAAGGGGACCTGGATGTCGTGACCGGCCTTTTTGGCGGCGGCTTCCACGGCGGCGCAGCCTCCGAGGACGATGAGGTCGGCGAGGGAGACCTTCCTGCGGGACTGGGCGTTGTTGAACTCCTTCTGGATGGACTCCAGGGCGGCCAGCACGGTGGCGAGCTGATCGGGCTGGTTCACCTCCCAATCCTTCTGCGGGGCCAGCCGGATGCGGGCACCGTTGGCGCCGCCGCGCTTGTCGCTGCCACGGAAGGTGGAGGCGGAGGCCCAGGCGGTGGACACGAGCTGCGGAATCGACAGGCCGGAGTTGAGGATGCGCGTCTTGAGCCGGGCGATGTCCTGCTGGCTGATCCGTTCATGATCCACCGGGGGAACCGGATCCTGCCAGAGCTGCGATTCCCGGGGCACCTCGGGCCCCAGATACCGGGCAATGGGACCCATGTCGCGGTGGGTGAGCTTGAACCAGGCCCTGGCGAAGGCGATTTCGAATTCCCGCGGGTTCTCGAGGAACCGCCGGGCGATCTTTTCGTAGGCGGGATCCATCCTCAGGGCGAGGTCCGTCGTAAACATGATCGGCGCGTGGCTCTTCGATTTGTCATGGGCATCCGGCACGGTTCCCTGACCGGCGCCATCGGCGGGAATCCACTGGTGGGCGCCGGCGGGGCTGCGGGTGAGTTCCCAGGTGTAGGCGAAGAGATTGGCGAGGAACATGTGCGACCACCGGTTGGGGGCGCTGGTCCAGGCGCCTTCGAGGCCGCTGGTGATGGTGTCCTGGGCGTTGCCCCGGCCATGCCGGTTCCTCCAGCCGAATCCCTGTTCCTCGATCGGGGCGGCCTCGGGTTCGGGTCCGATGTTGTCGGCGCTGGCAGCCCCGTGGGCCTTGCCGAAGGTGTGACCGCCGGCGATGAGGGCGACCGTCTCCTCGTCGTTCATGGCCATGCGGGCGAAGGTCTCGCGGATGTCCCGGGCGGCGGCCAGCGGGTCGGGATTGCCGTTCGGACCCTCGGGATTGACGTAAATCAGGCCCATCTGGACGGCGGCGAGGGGCTTCTCCAACTGACGGTCGCCCTTGTAGCGCATGTCGCCGAGCCACTCGCTTTCCGGTCCCCAGTAGATGTCCTCCTGGGGTTCCCAGACGTCCTCGCGTCCGCCGGCGAACCCGAGGGTTTTGAAGCCCATGGACTCGAGGGCGACGTTGCCGGTAAGCACCATCAGGTCGGCCCAGGAGATCCGGCTTCCGTACTTCTGCTTGATGGGCCAAAGCAGGCGGCGCGCCCGGTCGAGGTTGGCGTTGTCGGGCCAGCTGTTGAGCGGGGCGAACCGCTGCGTGCCGTAGCCCGCGCCGCCGCGGCCGTCACTGACGCGATAGGTTCCCGCGCTGTGCCAGGCCATGCGGATGAAGAGCGGACCGTAGTGACCGTAATCAGCCGGCCACCAGTCCTGGGAGGATGTCATCAGCTCCCTGAGGTCCTTCTTCAAGGCGTCGTAATCGAGCTTGCTGAACTCCTCGGCGTAGTTGAAGCCGCCGCCCATCGGATTGCCCTTGAGGGAGTTCTGATGGAGGGGTTTGAGGTTCAACTGGTTCGGCCACCAGTCGCTGTTGGAGCTGGCCCCGGCCACGGTGTGCCGGGTCGGGGGTGCCTGCTGGCCCATCACGGGACAGGTGGCCGGTTCCTGGCGGTCCGCGGCGGGAGCGGACATCAGGGGCAGCAGCAGTGCGGCGATCAGCGCCGGTCGCGGGGTTGGAATCATGGGAGGATGTCGTTCGATGGAGGGAGGTCGTGTCATGAGGTTTCGGGGCCTGAACTACGGTTATCGCAGAAAACCGGACGATGCATCCAATGCATTCGAGGTATGCTTGCGATACACGGACCGCATAGCCAGGCTGAGGTCGTGAGGAACGACCTGAGTCTTCATCTGCTCGAGCAGTTCGTGGCCCTGGCGCGGACGAGGAACTTCACGCGTGCGGCGGAGGAGCTGCATCTCTCCCAGCCGGCGTTGAGCCGTGCCATTCAGAAGATGGAGGAGCAACTGGGTCAGCCGTTGTTTGAGCGGAAGCCGAGGGAAGTGGTGCTCACGGAACTGGGGGAAAGGCTGCTGGATCGCGCGAGGGAGATCCTGCAGTTCATGGAGGACACCTTCGCCGAGCTGTCGGAGGCGGGCCACCGGGCCCGGATCCGGCTTGGGGCGATTCCGACCATCGCTCCCTATTTCCTGCCGCGGCTGTTGAGGAGCTTTGCCGGGAAGCACCCGGACGTCCTGACGGTGGTCCAGGAGGACACGACGGACAACCTGGTCAAGCGGTGCGTTCGTGGCGAAATCGACATGGCCATCCTGGCGTTGCCTGTGGCGGCCGGGGGATTGGAGGTCGAGCCGGTGTTTGAGGAAGAACTGCTCCTGGTCCTGCCGGCCGGGCATCCGTTGTCCGCGACGAAGACCGTGGCGATTGGTGCGTTGGAGGGCCTCCCCTTCGTGACCCTCAACGAGGTGCATTGCCTGTCGGAGAACATCGCGTCCTTTTGCCGGAGGGAGTCCGTGCAGCCCGTGACCGTGGAGCGCACGAGCCAGCTGGCCACGATCCAGGAACTGGTCGCCCTGGGCCACGGAGTCTCGATCGTCCCGGAAATGGCGCGGGGCCTCGATGCGAGTGACCAGCGCGTGTATCGATCGTTCCGGGGTGAGAAGCCGAACCGGACGGTGGCGATGGTCTGGAATGGGCAGCGATTCCAGAGCCAGGCGGTGAAGGCGCTGATGGAGCATCTGCGGGAGCGGCCGTCCCGTTCCGCCGCACGGGCGACCGTCCCCGGGCGGGGTTGAATCCGATGGGCGGGACGGTCCGCCGTGCATCCCGGAGTTGTGGGTAAAGGCGCGAATTCCGCCAAGCGGCGCTTCGGAGGGCCGGGTTCCACGAGGCCGCAACGGTGTGGAGCGTTGGGTTGAGGACTCGCGGAGCTCGTCCCTCCAATTCGCTGGCCCGTTACCGACCCCATCGGGGCTGGAAATTCCGGACTTGGAGGATGTTTCCCGGTGAATCAGCCTAGCGGCTCGCCGACGTGCCGCCCTGAAGGGATGGGAGGCGGGTTGGCGCCGACCCAAAAACGACTCATGAAACCCGAAGTCATCCTCTGGATCTACCTGGTCGTCCTTGTTGCCGGGGGCGTGTACGGATATGTGAAGGCCAGGAGCATGGTGTCGCTGGTCACCTCGCTGGTGTCAGGGGCACTGCTGGCCGCGGCGGCGTTGGGCTTGCTGGGCTGGGCGCACGCGGGCGATCTGATTCTGGCGATCCTGGTGGTGGTTTTCGCGATCCGTTACCAGAAGACCCGCAAGTTCATGCCGGCGGGGATGCTGACCCTGCTGACCATCGCCGCGCTGGTCCTGAGGGTCATGATGTTCATGGGTTAGGGCGCCCGGACCGCCGCGGATCGAGGAGGAGGCAGAGGAAGGCGGAGATCTGGGCGAGGACGGCGAGGCAGGGGAAGGCGAGGGAATAGCCGCCGATGTCCAGCAACCGCCCGAACTGGGCGCCGGCCATGACTGCGGCAAGATACCCCGCGCCATCCACGAGCCCGGCCACGGTGGCAACGTAGCCACGGCCGCGGATTTCCAGGGCGAGAACTCCGGCGAGCAGGCTGTAGGGTCCGTAGGTCAGGAAACCGACCAGGCCGACGGCCACGGTGGCGGCGACAAGCCCCTCGCGGGCCAGGGCGGGAAGGGCCCAGAGCAGGACGGCCAGCAGGGTGAGGATGACGAACAGCAGGGCCTTCCGCTGCCCCCAGGTGGTGCGCCCGAAGACCCAGCCGAGGAGGAGGATGCCGACCGCCCCGCAGGCATCGAACGGGGTCGAGAGAAAGGCCGCGATCCGATTCGAGACTTCGGGCCCCCCTTCGGTCCGGAAGAAGTCCACGGTCCAGGTGTTGAACGTCTCGCGCAGCAGGGTGAGCGTGAAGCTGAGGGCGCAGACCACCCAGAAGCGCCGGATGCGGAAGAGTTCGGTCACCTGACTCCATTGGAAGCCGGGTCCGTCCTCGCGGGTGGGGGTGGCGGGATCGGTCCTGGCACGGGGACGGGGGAGGGCGAGCCAGCAGGCGACGAGGATGGCGAAGAGGACGATCGAGGGCCCGCCCATCACCCAGCGCCAGTCGTTGCCGGAGACGCCGGCGATCCAGCCGGCGAGCAGGGTGGCGCAGACGCCCCCGAAGACGAAGCCGAGGGACAGCACGGCCATGGCGAAGGCGTGCCAGCGGGGCGGGAACCAGTCGGGAACCAGCTTCACCATGGCCCCCCAGCCCGCCGAACCGGCCAGCCGGTTGAGGCTGTAGAAAAGGGTCAGCATGCCGAGCGACGGGGCGAGGCCGCCGGCCGCACCAAAGAGGGCGACGAAGAGCAGGCTGGCGAGAAAACAGACCCGGCCGCCCCAGCGGTCGATGACCACGCCGAAGCCGAATTTACCGATGACATAGGCGATGGTGCTGAGGCTGGCGATCTGACCGATCTGCTCCTTGGAAGCGTTGAAGGCCTCCCCGAGCATGGGGATGGCCACGGAGAAGTTCTTCCGGCACAGGTACACCCCGATGTACCCGATGACCAGTACGGCGAGATAGACGGCGCTGCGGCGGGAGGCCGGGACGATTCCCGGGCCGGGGGGAGGCTGGGCGGTTGGGTTGGACATGGGGCGGATCGGCGACCCCTGGGGGTGTGGCGCCCGGCCACCCGGTTTCCGCACGGGCCGCGGGATCGTTGGCCAGTCACGTCTCGAGAGCAAGGCGGCAAGGTGTCGGATGCGTGAAGATCCCAGGACGGAAGGCTGGGGTGGGGCTGGTCAAGGGGGGCGGGGCGGAGGTTGAATGGGGTCATGGAATGGCGGATTGCACCGGAATTGCCGGGGCGGACGGATTGGAGGATCGGGATGGTGGGGGCGGGTTTCATCGCCTCGGAATGCCATCTTGTGGCGTACGGGAAGGCGGGACTGCGTCCGGTGGCGCTGGCCGCCCGCGACGCCACGAGAGCCGCGGAGGTGGCCCAAAGGCACGGGATACCGCGGATCTGTTCGTCGGTGGCGGAACTGCTGGAGGATGGAGGGATCGAAGTGCTCGACCTGGCGGTGCCCCCCGCGGCGCAGGTGCCGTTGATCCTGGAGGCGTGCCGTCGCCGGACGGTACGAGGGATCCTGGCGCAGAAACCGCTCGGGGTGGATTACGCGCAGGCGGTGGAAGCGGTCCGGGCCTGCGAGGAGGCGGGCATCGTTCTGGGGGTGAATCAGAACATGCGCTACGACCCGAGCGTCCGGGCGGCGGCGACGTTGATCCGAAACGGGCATCTCGGTGAGCCAATCCTGGCCAGCATCGACATGCGGGCGATTCCCCACTGGATGCCGTGGCAGAAGGATCTGGGCTGGGTGACGCTGCGGATCATGTCGATCCATCACCTCGACTGTTTCCGGTACTGGTTCGGGGATCCGGAACGGATCTACTGCAGTGTGCGGACGGATCCCCGGACGTCGTTTCCGCACACGGACGGCATCGCGACCTACATCCTCGAGTATGCGTCCGGGCTTCGCTGCATCGGCATTGACGACACCTGGACCGGGCCGGCCCGGGAGGGGTGCCCGGCGGACCTGCGGATCGAATGGCGGGTGGAAGGGACGGAAGGGCTGGCGATCGGGGACATCGGGTGGTGCCGGGATCCGTACACGACGCCAAGCCGGATGCGCTGGGCGGTCCGCGGGGATGCTGCCTTCAACGAGCCGAAGTGGAAGACATCGTGGTTCCCGGACGCCTTTCTTGGCACCATGGCTCAACTGCTGGTGGCGTTGGAGCGCGGGGAGGAACCGGAGATTGGAGGCCGCGACAATCTTCGGACGATGGCGTTGGTGGAGGCGGCGTACCGGAGTGCCCGGGAGCACCGGGCGATCTCCTTGTCGGAGATCGGGTCCGTTCCGGGCGGGGATTGATCGGGAGCGATCCCCGGGCTACGGGGTCGGCGGAGGTTCGCCCTGCGGAGACGGGACCGGGAGTCCGGGGATCGGGGGAAGAGGAATTCCCAGGGAATCGGCGACCTGTCGCTGGCGGATCAGCACATCGTATTGCTGCTCGACGGGGATGGCGGGACCGGCGGGGGCATTGACGACCGGGGCATTCGGATCGGTGCGCACCGGCCGGGCGGGGAGGTTGGCGGTGCCGCCGCTGAAGTTTGCACCGCCGGCCTGCGTGTTGTAGTCGGTGCCGGCGGTCATGGCATCGGGTCCGCTGGCCCGATTGGGGTTGCGGGAGAAGATGAGGGGCTCGGACGAGACGCCGGAGCTGGCGGCGGTGCCGGGGGGATTTGCGGGGCGGGCTGAGGTCACGGCTTGCCGGGCGGCCTGGGCGGCGGGTCGGGCGGCCGGGGTGGGGGCGGAAGTGACACCGTTCTCCTTGAGATTGAGGGTGGTTTCGATGCCGCCATTGAGGACTCGAACGGTCTGCTGCTTCAGGTCGATTTCCCGGACTTCGAGGCCGCTGCGATGGCGGACGCTGCGCCCGCGCAACGGATCGTCACTCAGGGCGGGATACTCGAACTGGCCGGGGCGGTCGGTATCCGGAACGACCAGGTAGGCGTAGCGGACGCCCCCGATCTCGGCGAGTCCGGCGATCTTCACGTCGATCTTGGGGACTTCGGGGACGGGTGGCGGAGGCTCGGGGGGTGGGGGTGGCGGGACCGGTTCCCTGAGTCGGAACGCGTTGCGGGCGACGATGGCGCGATAAGGGTTGTTGTCGGTGCCGGGAGTGGGGCTGTCCGGGAAATCCTGCGCCGGGGCGGGCTGGGGGATCAAGGCGAGGCAGACCAGGCCGGCGAGAGTGGTCGCTATTGTGGGCGTTCGCACGGGAGTATGAACAAGGCTGAGGCGGTCAAGTTGCGCTCGCGTCGGCTGGGAGGTCAGCGACCGAGTCCGAGTTTCTGGACCTGCGCGGCCACGGCTTTGCCATGGCTGGAGGGCTGCACGGACTGATCGATGTGGGCGATCCGCCCATCTTTGCCGATGTAGAAGGTCCAGCGGGAGGCGAGGCCGCTGGCGGCGTTGAGCACCCCGTAGGCGGTGGCGGCGGTCTTGGTGGGATCGCTCAGGATCGGGTAGTCGAGGTCGAGCGACTCGGCAAACTTGCGGTTGGTGGCGACGTCGTCGGTGGACGCGGCGAACAGGGCGACGGAACCGCGGGTGATCTCAGCGCTGACCTCCCGGAGGGAACGGCATTCGGCGGTGCATCCGCCGGTGAAGGCCTTGGGGAACCAGGCAATGACGACCCCTTGCTTGCCTCGGAAGTCGCTGAGGCGATAGGACTTGCCATCGCTGGCCTGCAGCGTGAAGTCCGGGGCCGGATCGCCCACTTTGGGCGCGGCGCCGGCGGTCAGGGAGAGGAGGAGGAAGCCCAGGGCGAGGGTGGATAGGCGCAGAGTCATGGCAATAGGCGGTTTGGTCCGCACGGACCCGTGGACAACGAGGAGAGTTATGAGCCGAACAGGTGGCAGGTTCAAGGTCCCCGGTAGATGCAGCGGGCGGTGCAGGTTTCAGCAACGGCGACTTCGACGAGGGCCGGGAGGTGCGGCTTCAATTCCCGCCAGATCCAGATGGCGATGTTCTCGCTGGTGGGGTTTTCGAGGCCGGGGATCTCGTTGAGGTAGCGGTGATCGAGGCGTTCCCAGAGGGGACGGAAGGCGGCCTTGATGTCGGCGTAGTCCATCACCCAGCCGAGGTGGGGATGACAGGGGCCGCTGACGGCGACTTCGCAGACAAAGCTGTGCCCGTGGAGGCGGCGGCATTTGTGATCGGCAGGCAGGTGGGGGAGGAGGTGGGCTGCCTCGAACTGGAAGGACTTGCGGAGTTCAATGGTCATGCGAGCGGAGCGGTACGGGACGGGATGCCGGGACGCCAGGGAGTGTCCGGGGCGGGGCGGGTTCAGGGGTCGAGGGGCCGTTCATGGGTGGTCCAGGTGACGAGATCGCCCAGGACCGGGCGACCATCGTGACGCCAGGTCAGGGGCGGGTCCTGCATGGTCCCAAGCGGACAGATCCGGGTGATGCCCCAGTCGGCGAAGCTCCGGGCAAGTTCCTCGATGCGGACGCCGTTGGCGGCAAGACCGACGGTGGACCACTGACCGCGGATCATTTCGGCCTGGTGCAGGCATTCTTCAAGGGTGTCGACGGCCTTGACGAGGATGAACCTGTGCAGGCAGGAGGGTTGAAACCGGGCATCGGCTTCGTAGATCACCGTCCAGGCCGTGGAATCCTTGCTGCTCCAGCAGCGGGTGTGGTCTCCGGAGGCGGCGCGGATGCGGTAATAGTCGCGTCGCTGGGCAATGGCGGCGGAAGTGGCCGGATCGAGGGGGCCGCGGGGCAAACGCTGTTCCAGGCGGTCCAGCGCTCCGGCCAGTTCGGCGGCGAAATCCTCGGGAGGGATCAGGCCGCCGGTTTCGACATAGAGCACCTGGGGGGACAGGCAGCCGAGCTGGTCCCAGGCCGCCACATCGCGGGCCGCGGATTCGAGGGTGGCGGGGAGTTCGGCAGGGTTCAGGGATTCCCGGGCGATGTAGCCGGCGCTGACGCGGTGCCCGTGGGCAAGGAAACGGACCCGGGACGGGAGGGCGTGCCGGATGGCCTCGATCGTCTCGTCCGAGCCCGAGGCGACGGCGCAATCAATTTCCTGGAGGAGTTCGGATTCCGCGGGAAGTCCGCGTCCCCCCGGCCATTCGGCGATCTCGAGGCAGGCGGCGAGCTTGGGTTCCAGTTCGCGGAGGGAATGGGCGAAGAGGCGTGGGAGCAGGGAGGAGCGGGAGGCGCACTTCACGAACTGGGCGGAGCGCACGAGAAGTCCATGAAGGATGGCGGTGAAGACGGGGGTGGGCAGGATGCCCGCGGTGATGTGCAGGAGGAGTTCGGGTCCGCGGACGCGGGCGGAAATGGCGGCGATGTGCTCGGCGTCGTTGGCGACCAGCCGATCGAGGCGCTGGGGATGAGCGAACTCCTGCAGTACGAGGTTCTGGAGAGCGCGGGGGGTCCAGCGGCGGAAGTACCGCTGGAGTCCATCCGCCAGGAGTTCGCGGGAAAACCCGGTGGCGGCCGGGCCCTGCTCCAGGGCCAGGGCCATCCATGGCGAATGCGGGGCCGTCCACAGACGGCCGACTTCGACCAGGGCCTGGATGATGGCGTCGGTGCTCCGGGGCAGGAGAAAGCGTTCCCGATTGCGCTTGAGCGTCTGGCAGGCCTCGGTGACGAGGCCGGTGGCAAGCGGATGCTCGGGTGGCAGATCGGCCAGGAAATAATTGGGCAACTGCACGGGCCCATCCTGTCGGACAGGGTTCGGCCGGGCAACCGGCGTGCTCCCGTGGCCGTCGTGCATCCCGAAGTTGTGGGGAGAGGTGCGAATTTCGCGAAGCGTCGTCTCGGAGGGCCGAGTTCCACGAGGCCGCAGCGGAGTGGTGCCATGGATGGAGGACTCGCGGAGCTCGTCCCTCCGATCCGCTGCCTCCCCACCCACAACTCCGGCATGCACCGCCGCAGCCGAGCCGAGGCGACGGGCGGAGGCCGAATCGGGCATGCTCCGTCTGCGCTACCGATTCCCGCGGGGGGGCGGAACGGGAGCGGGTTGGACCATGAGGGAGCAGCCTCGAGGGGGTGCCGCCGGGGCGCGGCCCGCCAGGCGGAAGCCGTCCGCGGTTCGGACGGCAAGGTCGTCGGTCTGGATGGCCATGACCGACCAGACGTTGGCGAGGTCCCAGATGCGCAGGCGGCCGATTTCGCCGGGCGCGACTTCCCGGCCGTGCTCGGGGGAGATGACGCGAATCCGGACCCAGGGAGGAAAGCGCAGCGACCGTTGGTTGGGGGGAGGACCGGGATCGGGTTGGCCTGGTTCCGGAACCGCGTGGTCGTAGGCCTGGGAGCTGAGTTCGCTCATGCCGTACTCGCTGACGATGTGGCTGGGTGGGATCCCGGTAAGTTCTGAAATGGCCTGGTGAAGAGCTGCCTTGTCCAGAACCCGCGAGCGGCCCTTGTACCCGCCCGTCTCCATGACGCGCGAGCCGGGCGGCAACGAGGGCGGGACGCCGCGGGGCGGACCGGCTTCAAGCCAATGGACGAAGTGGAATGCGGTTCCCAGGACCAGGACCGGGTTGGCAGAGGCGTCGTACTCCCGGAGGGCGTCGTGACAGCGGGAGGGGTCCAGTTCCCACGACCCATCGGAGGCCAGCGTCCCGAGAAAACGGGTGGGACCAGCGCGATGCTCAGGCGCCACGCGGGCGATCATGTGCACGAGCGACGAATGGGGCGCCTGATCCGGAGACGGCGTGAGGGAAAGGAAATGGAAGCGCTGACGGGAGGGGAGAGGTGCCGCCAGCCCGCCCATCAGATGGGGTGTGAACCAGGCTGTTGCGGCGGCTTCGTAGAGGGAGAGCGAGTCCGCGTGATGATAATGGCGGCTGGATTCCTGGCGGGTGGTGCCGCTGGAGAGGAACCAGTGTGTGCGGTCGGCTTCCGGAAGAGACGTCATGGCCATCTCCTTGAAGGCCACCGTGGGGACGGCGGGGATGGCGTCCCAGGACGGGACATGATCGGGCTGGACACCGTCGGCGAGGCAAAGGCGGCGGTAGGCGGGGTTGCGATCGAACTGAAGCCGGAACAGGCCGAGGGCCATGGCCTCGAAGTCGAGGCTTGCCGGGACCGATTGAAGGTGAGGAAGGAGAGCCTGGGCGAAGGCTTTGATCGACCCGGGCATGGGTGTGACGGGCGGGGATTTCCGCGCCGGGCCCGGGGACCGCGGCCGGGTGAGGGGTGGGGTGGATCAGACGGTGCCGGCCTCGGCCGGGAGGGCGCCGCTGGCCGAGGCGCCCTGGCGGAACACCAGTTTGTCGCCCTCGACACTGACCTCGATGGGTTCGTTGTCGTGGAGGGTGCCCTTGAGGACCTCTTCGGCGAGGGGATCTTCGAGGTAACGTTCGACGGCGCGGCGCATCGGGCGGGCGCCATAGGCGGGGTCGTAGCCTTTGGTGACCAGGAAGTCCCGGGCGCCGGCGTCGAGGACCAGGTTGAGATTCCGGCGCTGCACGCGTTCGATCACCTTGGCGACTTCCAGGTCGAGGATCTTGACCAGGTCCTCCTTGGAGAGGGGATGGAAGACGATGACGTCATCGAGGCGGTTGAGGAACTCGGGGCGGAAGACGCGTTTGGACTCCTCCTGGAGGCGTTCGCGCATCTTGTCGTACCTGGCGTCGGCGTTGTCGGAAACCGAGCCGAAGCCGAGGACGTTGTTCTTGCGGATGGTATCGGCGCCGACGTTGGAGGTCAGGAGGATGATGGTGTTGCGGAAATCCACCTGGCGTCCCTGGGAATCGGTGAGTTTCCCCTCCTCGAGGATCTGGAGGAGCATGTTGGAGACGTCGGGGTGGGCCTTTTCGAGTTCGTCGAAGAGGACCACGCAGTAGGGTTTGCGGCGGACGGCCTCGGTGAGCTGGCCACCCTCTTCGTAGCCCACGTAGCCCGGGGGGGAACCGACCAGGCGGGAGACGCTGAACTTCTCCATGTACTCGGACATGTCGAGCTGCACGAGGGCCTTGGGATCGCCGAACATGTGTTCGGCGAGGGCCTTGGCGAGGAGCGTCTTTCCGACCCCGGTGGGGCCGAGGAGCATGAAGGTGCCGATGGGGCGGCGCGGGTCCTTGAGATCGGCCCGGGAACGGCGCAGAGCCCGGCTGAGGGCGGAGACGGCCTCCTGCTGACCGATGACCATGCGGCCGACCACCTGTTCCATGTCGAGGAGCTTCTGCGCTTCGCTCTGTTCCATGCGGCGAAGGGGGATGCCGGTCCACTTGGCGACCACCTGGACGACTTCCTCCTCATCGACCTTGACGCGCTTTTCCTCGCGGTTGGTCTTCCAGGCGTTGAGGACGCCCTCGAGGCGTTCCTTGGCCTGCTTTTCCTTGTCGCGCATGGCGGCCGCGCCCTCGAAGTCCTGTTCCTTGATGGCCTTTTCCTTGCGCGTCTTGATCGACTCGATGTCGGCTTCGAGGTCTTTGACCTCGGGCGGGCGGGTCATGGCACCGATGCGGGCGCGGGCGCCGGCTTCGTCCATGACATCGATGGCCTTGTCGGGGAGGAACCGCCCGGTGATGTAGCGGTCGGAGAGCTTGACGGCGGCCTCGACGGCGGCGTCGGTGATTTCGGCCTTGTGATGGTCCTCGTACTTGGGGCGGAGGCCTTTGAGGATCTGGACGGCTTCGTCGGGGGTGGGAGCCTCGACCTTGACCGTCTGGAAGCGGCGTTCGAGGGCGGCGTCCTTCTCGATGTACTTGCGGTACTCGTTGAGGGTGGTGGCGCCGATGCACTGCATCTCGCCGCGGCTGAGGGCGGGCTTGATGATGTTCGAGGCGTCCATGGTGCCCTCGGCCGATCCGGCCCCGACAATGGTGTGCAACTCGTCGATGAAGAGGAGGATGTTCTTGGCGCGGCGGATTTCGTCCATCACGGCCTTGATGCGCTCCTCGAACTGGCCGCGGTATTTGGTGCCGGCGACCATGAGGGCCATGTCGAGGGTGATGACGCGTTTTTCGCGGAGGATTTCGGGGACGTTACCGCGGGCGATCTCCTGGGCGAGACCTTCGACAATGGCGGTCTTGCCGACCCCGGCCTCGCCGAGGAGGACGGGATTGTTCTTGGTGCGGCGGCAGAGGATCTGGATGACCCGTTCGATTTCGGAGGTACGGCCGATGACGGGATCCATTTCGCCTTTGCGGGCGATTTCGGTGAGGTCACGTCCGAAGGCCTTGAGGGCGGGGGTCTTGACCTCGCCCTTCTTGTCGGGCTTTTCCGGGCCACCCTCGGCGGCGGGGGCGCCCTCCTCCTGATTGGCGAAGTTGGGGTCGAGTTCCTTGAGGATTTCCTGCCGTGTCTGTTCGATATCGACGTCGAGGCTCTTGAGGACACGGGCGGCGACGCCATCGCCCTCGCGCAGGAGGCCGAGGAGGATGTGTTCGGTGCCGACGTAGGTATGGTTGAGGGCCTTGGCTTCCTTGGCGGCGAGGGAGAGGACCTTCTTGACGCGGGGCGTGTAGGGGATGTTGCCGACGACCTTCTGGTCGGGGCCGGTACCGACCTGCTTTTCGACTTCGAGGCGGACGGTGTCGAGGTCGAGCCCCATTTTCTGAAGCACGTTCACGGCGACGCCCTGACCCAGCTTGATGAGACCGAGCAGGAGATGCTCGGTGCCCACGAAGTTGTGGTTGAAGCGGTCGGCCTCCTTGCGCGCCAGCGCCAGCACCTGCTGGGCACGGGGCGTGAAATTGTTCATGGCCTCGTCACTCATAAAGCATCGTTTGCCGGGGGGGGTTCCGGAGGGGGTGTAATGTCACCGGCTTCCGGCGGCGTCAACTGGGCGGTCACCGGGCGTGGCGTCTCGGCCAGCCGGTCGCGGAGGAGATCGGCCCGCCGGATATCGCGTTCGTCGGCGGCGAGCTTGCCGGCCTGGGCCCGCTGGAGGTGGGCCGGCTGGGTGACCAGGAGGAGTTCGTCGAAGAGGGCCCTGGGGACCGTGGGGAACATCTTGAAGTCGTGGGCCAGGCGCACCAGGGACAGGAGGTTCATGGCCTCCTTGGACGAGATGCTATGGGCATTGGCAAGGATGCCGAAGGCGCGGCCGACATGGTTGAAGAGGACCTTGGGTTTCTCCTCGAGGAGCTTCTGCCGGGCATTGAGCTCGTGCTCGATCATCTGGTGGACGACCTTGCTGAGGCGTTCGACGATCTCGAGTTCGGATTCGCCGAGGGTCATCTGGTTGGAGACCTGGAAGATGTTGCCGAGGGCCTCGGTGCCTTCGCCGTAGAGGCCGCGGACCGCGAGCCCCAGCTTGTTGACGGACTGGACGATGGAATTGATGAGTTCGGTCAGGACCAATCCGGGCAGGTGCAGCATGGCACTGACGCGGATGCCTGTGCCGACGTTGGTGGGGCAGGCGGTGAGGAAGCCAAGATCGGGGGAGAAGGCGTAGGGGAGGCGGGCCTCGAGGGCACTGTCCATTTCATCGACCGCCTGCCAGGCCTCGCGGAGCTGGAGGCCGGGGCGGAGCGACTGCATCCGCAGGTGGTCCTCCTCATTGATCATGACGCTGAGGGACTCGAGGCGGTCGAGGACGAGACCGCTGCCACCGCTCTTGGCGGCGTGTTCGCGGCTGATGAGGTGGCGTTCGACGAGGATCTGCTTGTCCATGGAGGACAGGCTGTCCATGGAATCGGCGAAGCCGCTGGTCATCACCGGCACCTGCTCGACGGCGCTGCGGATAATGTCGAGGGAGCGGACGCGTTCGGATTTCTTGGCCCAACCGGGGAAGGCGAAGCCCTGGATATTGCGGGCGAGCCGGACCCGGGACGAGAGGACAATCTGGTCCATCGGCCCGGTCTTGCGGACGGTATCGGCCGGGAGGCTGAGGAAGGAATGGAGGTCGTTGGACATGGATCACGGCGCCTGGGCGGCGGGCTGCTTGAGGGCGCGGATCTGATCGCGCAACTGGGCGGCCTCCTCGAAATTTTCCATTTGGATCGCTTTTTCGAGGCGCCGGTTGAGTTGCCGGAGGAGGTCGGCGGGATCGCGCTTGGGCCGGTGGGTTTGGGGAACTTTGCCGATGTGGCGGAGGCCCTTGTGCATCGTCTTGAGCATGCCGGGCAGTCCTTCGGCGAACGTGGTGTAGCACTGCGGGCAGCCGAAGCGGCCGGACTTCTTGAAATCCGCCTGGGAAAGGCCGCACCCGGGACAGGAGAGTTCGCCGGCCTTGGGGGTGGGGCGGTTTTCGCCGCCGTCCTGGGCCGCCCCGAGGCCGAGCAGGAGATCGGCGAGGGAAAAACCGGCTGGATCGGTGACGCCCTTGGCCTTGGAGCAGGCCTCGCACAGATCCACCTTCTGCATCTTGTCATCGACAATCTGTGTCAGATGCACCTTCGCTTCGTTCTTCTGGCAGATGCTGCAGAGCATGGATGGGTGGGCGGGAAGGACACGATCGAGGGTCCCCGCCCGCCGGGAGGAGATTCCCGCCCGGATCGCGAATCGGCAACATCCATTCCGCGAGACCGGCAGGGACGGCGCGCGCGGAAGGAAGGCCCGTCGGGTCGGACATGTCCTCTAGCCGTATATCGGTTCCCCGGTGGAGTTCGTCAAGGAGTGGTAGGCACGGACGAGGTCCCGGGTGACCGGGCCGGGCCGGCCTTCGCCGATGGAACGTCCGTCCACCTTGATCACCGGCACCACCTCGGCGCCGGTGCCGGTGAGGAAGCATTCGTCGGCATTGTACACGTCGTACCGGGTCAGGTTGGGTTCGGAGACCGTGAGTCCGGCGGCCTGGGCGAGGTCCATGACGGTGGCGCGGGTGATGCCGTAGAGGGCGCCGGCGGACAGGGGCGGGGTCATGAGGTGGCGACCCTTGACGAGGAACAGGTTGTCCCCGGTGCATTCGGCCACGTAGCCCTCGGCATTGAGCATGATGGCCTCCTCGCAGCCGGCCTGGTTGGCCTCGATCTTGGCGAGGATGTTATTGAGGTAATTGAGCGACTTGATGGCCGGGTTGAGGGCGCTGTGAAGGTTGCGGACGGTGGGGACGGTGACGATTTCGAGGCCGCGCTCGTAGTATTCGGCGGGGTAGAGCTGGATCTTGCCCGCGATGATGATCACGGAAGGGGCGGAGCACGTGTTGGGATTGAGGCCCAGGGTGCCGCGGCCACGGGTCACCAGCAGGCGGATGTAACCATTGCGGAGTCGGTTGCGGCGGCAGGTCTCGACGGTGGCCCGGCACAGGTCGGCATGGGAGAGGGGCAGGTTGAGAAGGATGGCCTTGGCCGAGTAGGCGAGCCGTTCGATGTGCTCCTTCAGCTTGAAGACCCGGCCGCTGTACACGCGAATCCCTTCGAACACGCCATCCCCGTAGAGCAGCCCGTGATCGAAGACCGAGATCTTCGCGCTCTTTTCATCGTAGTACCGGCCGTCGATGTAGATCTTCATCCGTGCCCCGTCACGCTAGGGCACCGTTTGGAGCCAAGGCAAGGACGGGGAGGTGGACGGAGGAAGGGGAGGTCAGGGGGGAGGGGCGAGGGTGCCGTCGGTGAGTTCGAGGACACGGGGGGCGCGGGCGGCGACGCCGGGATCGTGGGTGACCAGGACCAGGGTCATTCCGTACTCGGACTGGAGGGATTCCAGGAGGTGCAGGATTTCCGATCCGCTACGGGAGTCGAGATTGCCGGTGGGTTCGTCGGCGAGGACCAGTTGGGGGCGGTTGATGAGGGCGCGGGCGATGGCGACGCGTTGCTGTTCGCCGCCGGACAGTTCGGCGGGTCGATGGTCGAGACGATGTTCGAGACCGACACGCGAAAGCATCTTGCGGGCGCGGTGCAGGGTTTCCGCGGCAGGCTGACGGGCCATGCGGGCCGGGAGGCTGACGTTCTCGAGGGCATCGAGTTCGGGCAGGAGATGGTAGGCTTGAAAGACGAAGCCGACCTGGGCATTGCGGAAGGCGGCGAGACGGGCGGGTGGCCATCGATCGACCGCCTCGTTCCGGAACAGGATCGTGCCGGCGTCGGGGCGGTCGAGTCCACCGAGGAGATGGAGCAGGGTGCTCTTGCCGGAACCGGACGCCCCGCGGAGGGCCAGGAACTCGCCGGACTGCACTTCGAGGGAGACGCCGCGGAGGACATCGACGTGGCGACGGCCCATGCGGTAGGACTTTCGGATGTCCCGGGCGGCAAGCAGGGGGGCGCAGGGCGGGCTACTCATGGCGAAGGGCTTCGACCGGTTGGAGACGGCCGGCATTCCAGGCGGGGAGCACGCCGGCGAGCACACAGATGACGAGGGCGCTGCCGCAGATCAGCAGGAGATCGGAGGACACGAGACGGGCGGGCAGGGCGCCGAAGCCGTAGATGCTGGCCGGGAACAGTTCGAGGCCGGTCGAGCGGCGCATCAACTCGAGGAATTCGTTGCGGTACCGGACCGCGAGGAGGCCGAGGGTGCAGCCGGAGGCGACGCCGATGACGCCGACGAACAGGCTCTGGCTCAGGAAGAGCCAGGAGACCTGGGCGCGGGTGCAGCCGAGGGCCTTGAGGACGCCGATCTCGCGGGTTTTCTGGACGACGAAGGTGATGAGGGTGCTGGTGATGCCGAAGGCGGCGACGATCATCACGAAGAAGAGGACGATGAACATCACCTTCTTCTCGACGGCAACCGCCTCGAGGATTTCGCCCTTCTCCTCCATCCAGGTGGTCACGTGGTAGGCCTGCCCCAGGGTGGCGGCGAGGTCGCGGCGGACAACATCGGCAGTCAGGGGGTCCCGCAACATGGCCGTAACCCCGTGGACGGAGTCCTCGAGGTTGTAGAGGTCCTGGGCATCCCAGAGGGAAGCAATGACGTACGCGATGTTGTACTCGTAGTAGCCGGCGTCGAAGACGCCCCGGACCACGAATTCGAGAGGTGCGAAGATCTCGTCACTCTGGCCGTCCGGGCTGCGGCGGGCCTGGGACCACATGCGTTGGGCGACGCTGGGGGGGAGGATGTTGACGCGGTCGCCCGGGAAGGCGTCGAGCTGGCGGGCGAGTTCGTAGCCGAGGAGAATGCCATTGCCCCTGAGGTCGTTGGTGCCGAACCGGATGTTGTCGAGGAGCGGGTTGGCGTCGCGACCCAGCCTGGGATCGACGCCGCGGACGATCGGGGTGAGGACAATCGAGCCGCCTTCGGCCGGCCGCTCGAGCAGGACGGGGCCTTCGACCCAGGGTGCCGCACGGACCACGGCGGGATGGGCGGCGACGACATCGAGGACGGCCTCGTAGTTGTTGAGGTTGGCACCGGCGCGGCGGACGGTCAGGTGGGGGTTGAAGCCGAGCAGACGCTCGCGCAGTTGCTCGCCGAATCCGGTCATGACGGCGATGACCACGATCAGCACGGTGACACCGAGCGTGACGCCGATGATGGCGATGAGGGTGATGACCGAAACGAAGGTGCGCTTGGGGCGGAGGTACCGCAGCGCCAGCATCAGTTCGAACGGGAGGCGCAGCACGCGAGGAGATGGGGTGAAGTTTTGGAGCGGAGTGGGAATCAGGGGCGGGCGGCGAATCCGCGTTCCGCGAGCCAGGCGGCGAGCGCGACGGTCCAGGGGTGGCCTCCGGCCAGGCCGATGCCGTGGCGTCCCTTTTCGAAGAGGTGCAGTTCGAAGGGCACGCCAGCGGCGCGCAGCGCCTGGGCGAACACAAGGCTGTTCTCCAGAGGCACCGGTTGGTCCTCGACGGTATGCCAGAGGAAGGTGGGCGGGGTGTGGGGTGTCACCTGACGTTCATTCGAGAGGGCGTCGATGAGGTCAGGACCGGGATTCTCACCGAGCAGATTGCGGCGCGAACCGGCATGCGTGAACTGGCCCATGGTAATGACCGGGTAGCAGAGGATGCCCAGGTCCGGCCGGGAACTTTGGCGCTCGACCGGGTCCGGATCGTCGGGTCGGCCGTTGTCGAAGCGGGTCAGAAGCGTGGAGGCGAGGTGCCCGCCGGCGGAGGAACCCATGATGCCGACCCGCGCCGGATCCAGCCCCAAGGTGGCGGCATGAGCCCGCACCCAGCGGACTGCGCGGCCGGCATCCTGGAGCATCACCGGGTGGCGATACCCGTGGGAGCCGAGGCGGTACTTCAGCACAAAGGCCGCGATGCCCCGTTCGTTGAGCCACAGGGCGTAGTCATGACCTTCGTGGGAGGCCAGCCCGCCGTAGCCGCCACCGGGACAGACCACGACAGCGGCGCCGGTGGCGGCCGGGGGCCGGGCGGGGTAGTGGGTGAGGGTGGGACGGTCGGTCTCGTTCGTTCCCAGGGCCCCGGGGGCGGCGCCGGGCCAGAGGACAACGGCCTTGGCAGGGGCGGCCAGGGCGGCGTCCGTTCCGAGGCCCAGGAGGCAGGCGGCCAACCACGGCAGAAGCTTCATGCGCATGAGGAGGGAAACCCTACGGGCGGCGTCGGGGCCAACAAGCGCCAAAACGATGGGGAGCGATGGGTTGTGGACTCGCAGAGCTCGTCCCTCCGAATTTAGGCTGAGGGGTGAATTCGGAGGGCCGGGTTCCACGAGGCCGCAACGGTGTGGAGCATGGGGTTGAGGACTCGCAGAGCTCGTCCCTCCGATTTGCTGCCTCCTCACCTGCAACTCCGGGAGGCACCGCCCTCGATGCGGGACACCACAACGGGCGCTTGCCTCCGGGGTGCCGGCGGGGAGAGATTGGGCTGGAGGGAACGGGAAACGTCCCTCGGGCAGGCATGATTCTACCGATTGTTCAGTACGGGCACCCGGCGTTGCGGCAGAAGGGCGAGTCGATCGAGCGGATCACTCCGGAGGTGCGCCAACTGGTCACCGACATGCTCGACACGATGTATGACGCCCATGGAATCGGGTTGGCGGCGCATCAGGTGGGGCACGCGGTGCGCCTGACGGTTCTCGACGTGCGCGGGCTGAAGGACCGGCCATCGACGCTGGAGATCGACGGGAGGGCGGCAGACATTGAGGAGCGGATGCCGATGGTGCTGATCAACCCGGAGTTGACGCTGGTGGGCGACACGGTGAATGGGCCGGAGGGCTGCCTGAGCTTCCCGGAAATCTACGCGGACATTCCGCGCGCCGCGAGGATTGATGTGCACGCCCTGGGGGCCGACGGGCGACCGGTTGCATTCCGGTGCGGCGGACTGCTGGCCCGGGCGATCCAGCATGAGGTGGATCATCTCAACGGCGTGCTTTTCATCGATCGGATGAGCCGGGAGACCAAGGCCGAGTTGAAGGAAACCCTGGCCGGGTTGATGGAGGAGACCAAGGCGTCCTTGAAGGCAGACCCCACCCCGGCGCCCGCCGCAAAGGGCCGGAGAGCCGCCTCGGAAAAGAACTCCGGCAAGCCGGCATCGAAGAGTCTCCGCTGATCCGGCGAGGGGCCCAGGCCAAGACCCCTCGTCGCAGGGCCCCTTCCAGTTCTCAGACAGGCTCTAAGGTCGGGCACGCCGGTCATCCGCCGGGTTACACGTGGGGGGTCTCTGCGGCCACAGGGGTGCGAATACCGGCACCGCGAACCAGCACCGGCAGCAGGCACAGGGAGGCGGCAAGCATGCTGGAGATGAGGCAGGCCGCGAACAGCTTGCCGTCTTCGCCAGCCGCCACCGCCTGCCAACTGGCGAGGGTGCGCCACGCAAACACCAGGGTGAGCAGCCCCGTGGTCACCAGGGCGCCCATCCACGCCCAGCGCCGCTCCTGCGTGGCGAACCATCCCCAGAGGATCGACAGGGTGCCGGCCGTGCCGCCGGACATGAGGGCGGTTTTCGCCTTCTCGGGATTGGAGAGGTAGCCGGCCAGGCCGGCCAGAATGAGGAACCCGCCGTAGGCGAGGATCCATTTTGCGGAAGCGGATCGTTTCATGACGGCGGCGACCCTACGAGGGATCTGGCGCGGATCAATCGCACGACGCATCCATGGGCCGTACATCCCGGAGTCGTGGGTCGAGGCACGAACTTCGCGAAGCATCGCCTCGGAGGGCCGAGTTCCACGAGGCCGCAACGGTGTGCAGCGTTGGGATGAGGACTCGCGGAGCTCGTCCCTCCGATTTGCTGCCTCCTCACCGACAATTTGGGGATGCACCAGTCCATGGGAGCCTCGGAGCCCGACCACAGTCCCACGGATCAACCGACGGGTCAGTACCAGCGTCGCAGCAGTTCGGCGACCAGGATGCCCAGGGGGGTGCCGATGACATAGCCCCAGATGCCGACCAGCAGCCCGGGCAAAACCAGGCGGGACCAGCCGCGGGAAATGGCCATGGCGGCGGCGGACGGCGGCCCGCCGAGGGTGGCATTCACGGAAAGGAGCAGTTCCTCGAGGTTCATGCGGAAGCAGCGGCCCAGGACGAGGGTCACCACCAGGTTGGTCAGGGCCATGACCAGGCAGAAGGCGAAGAGCAGGGGGACGTTGCGGAGGACTTCGAGGAGGTCGGCACGGACGCCGAGGACGAAGAAGAACAGGTAGAGGAGGAACATGCCGAGTTCTTCGCCGCCGCGGATGGAAGCCGTCCAGGCCGGTGCCAGCCCATTGAGGGCCACCGTGAGAAAGGTGATCAGGACGTAGGGATTGGCGATCACCGCCACCACGGTGCCGGAACCGAGGATGGCCTTGAGGAAGCCGGACAGGGTGAAGCCGGCGGCGGTCACGACCACCGCGAAGCCCACGGCCTGGGCGATGTCGAGCAGGGAGATGTCCTTGCGGCGCCAGTGCTGCGCGGTGAGTTCGCGGCTGTCCACCCGGTCGGCGTCGCCGGAATGCGGGTGGGGATAACGCCGGAGGAACCAGCGGGCGCCGGAGATCACGACGAGCACAGCGAACATCAGCGCCATGATGAAGTTGTCGGCCACGATCAGCGGGTTGCCGAGTTCCGGTTCGACCTGGTAGGTCGTGCGGAGGGCCATGAAATTGAGGCCTCCGCCGATGTAGCTCCCGGTCATGATGCCGGCCACTTCCGGCATCCGGGGAATGGCTGCGTGGAAGAGCGCGGCGGCCAGGACGGCGCCCACCAGCGACCCGAACGCGGCGACGTGGTAGGCCGCAAAGGTGGATCCCGCCTCGCGCCAGATCCGGCGGAGATGCGTGCCCAGCAACAGCAGCGGGATTGCAATCGGGACGAAGTAGTCGTCCACCACCCCGTAGGCCGGAGCCTCCCAGGGCAGCAGGCGCAGATTGGACAGGATCATCGCCAATCCGAGGGCGAGGACGGGACCGCCCAGGCGGGCTGCCCAGCGGAAGCGTTGTTCGAGCCAGATGCTGGCGGCCCCACCGGCCACCACGGCGGCGAGCAGCGGCCAGGTGGCGTCGGGGCCCAGCAGCGAGGTCATGGCTTGACGAACGGACGGGCTACCGACGGCGGCGGGCGAGGGGCATGTTGGCGAGGACGGCGGTATGGGCGCGGCCCGTGCGATCGAGTTGGAAGACGATCTGTTCCGACTCGTACATTCCGGGCGGCATGTGGAAGACGGTGCGGTTCAGCGGGGTCAGGCGGTAATCGTACTCGTTCTCGGTCATGGCGTAGAGATTGCCGTTGCGGATCGAAACGATCAGCGGGATGAACGCGGGCCCGTAGGAGCCGACCAGCGCCCGCCAGGCCAGGGGCGGTTCGGGAAGGGCTTTGGGATCGATCCGGCGAAACGTCTGGCCAAGGGCGTGAAGACGTTCGGCAGGACCCTCGGGAGCCCGTTCGAACCGCACCTCCAGATCGTCTCCGAGCCGGCCATGCGCGCGGAAGGTGTCGGGACCCGAACGGACCAGATCGAAGCGTTGCCGCGAGAAGGTCGCCCGCCAGCCGGCGCCGGCATGGTACTCGATCCTGGCCCAGTAACTTCGCGATTCATACTCGCCGGACAGGGCTGCGATGTCGGCCGGGGACGGCGGGTCCATGGGCGTGGCGTCGGGTTCCGCGGGAGGCGGTGGGCCGAACTTGGTCGCCAGCAGAAGATCGAGGCTGTGCCGGGTCAGACGCCGGACAGGTCCGATGGCCAGGTCATCGTTGGCGAGGACCACCACTCCCAGGCGTTCGCCGGGAAGGCCGACCAGTTGCGAAGTGAAGCCGTACACCGCGCCCATGTGCCCGAACGTGTTGCGTCCCTGGTGCTGGCCCATGGCGAAGCCGAGTCCGAAGCCGCGGGTGGCTCCTGGCGCCTGGACCCGCCACATCTCCCGAAGCGTTTCGGGCCGGATGAGGTCGCCTTCGGGCCCGCGACCCTCGGCGAACAGGCAGGCGAGAAAGCGACCGAGGTCCTCGACCGTGGAGTAGAGATTGCCCGCCGGGAGGATCCCGAATTCAAAATGCGGGGCCCGGCGTTCCTGAAAGCCACCTTCAACCAGGGCCACCGGGAGATAACCTGTTGCCAGTCGGCCCTTGAGATCCCGGTTCAGGAGGAATCCCGAGCTGTCCATGCGCAGCGGACCCAGGATCCGTTCGGCCTGGTAGCGGTCGAAGGGGAGCTGCGTGAGGGTTTCAACCGCGCGGCCAACCACCGTGATGCCGCTGTTCGAGTACTTGGTCACGGTGCCCGGCGGATGCACGAGGACGCTGTCGGCGAGGCTGGCCACGGTGGCCTCGGCGGTGGGCTCGGTGGGATCGAAGTAGCCTCCCACGGGCGATTCTCGAACCAGTCCGGCGCGGTGCGTCATGAGCTGGCGAAGGGTCGGGGCAGCGGCGTCGGGGAACGGATCGACGATCCGGAACTCCGGCACGTAGTCCCGGGCTGGCGCGTCGATGTCGAGTTCCCCGGCCTGGGCCAGTTGCATGGCGGCGACGGCCGTGAAGAGCTTCGAGATGGAGCCGACGCGATACACCGTGGCGGGGGAGGCGGGGATCCGACGGGTCTTGTCCGCCCAACCGAAGGCCGCGGTCATGACCACCCGTTGGTCGTCGATCCAGGCCACCGAGACGCCGCTCAGGCGGCCGGAATCGATCTCGGCCTGCGCCTTCGTCTCGAAGCGCCGGATCGCTTCCGCTTCGGAAAGGGGTGCCGCCCCAGGGCGGGATGCGACCGCCAGGAGGAACAAGGCACCGCACAAGATCTTCCGCCGCATGGAATTGCGGCAGCCGCGGGAGCGGACTTCGGCCATGTGCACGCGCACACGGTAGCGATCGGCCCGCATCGAGTCTCGCGCCAAGTGCGCGAAGGCGCCCGTGGCGATCCGTCATCTCGGACGAAGCCACGGACCGGATGTCGGGTGCGGTCCCGGCCCTCCCGGTCCGAGTTCCTGGCAAGCATCAGGGAGATGCTTGCCAGGTGGAGTTCTCCATCGATCCAAGCGTCAATTGCATTGTGTCGGGCTCCATATATGAAGCCAGTCAAAGGTATTAAGTCTGGCTCATTGCTTTCGTCAATGTTAATGAGTCTGGCTCATTGTTTTCAGCCTGACCTTTCGCTCAAGAGACAAAGATCGCCCCGAAAGTCTTCCGTGTTCCGAGGGGTGTCTGGCAGGCTCCCTGCCAGATGGATCGGTTCGCTCAGGTCATGTCCGCAATCGCTGCCCTGGCGTGGGTCGGTGCCGGTTGTGACGTGAAGCACCCTCCGCCTCCGGACGCCTTCGTGGTGGGAGCCATCGAGGTGCGAGAGGCCGCCGAGCAGGGCGGGCATCGCGGCGCCGCGTACCTTGCCACGGTCAAGGGGCGGAACCAGTTGACCCTCAGCTTCAAGGTGCCGGGCATTGTGGATCTCATCGGGCCGGGCGAGGACGCCGGCGACTGGCAGGAGGGATCCGTGGTGGACCGCGGTCAACTGCTGGCCCGGCTGAAGCCGACGGATTTCCTGGCGGCATCCAATTCGGCGGCTGCCCAGGCCGAGATGGACGGAACCCAGTACGAGCGGGTGGTGCGACTGCTGCGGGACGGGGCGGCCTCCCAGCAGGAATACGAGCGCGCCCTGGCGGCACGGCGGGCCTCCGAGGCGAACTTCGAGCTGCGACGCCAGGATCTGCTGGATTCGCGGATCGTCGCCCCCTTCCGGGGAACCTTGCTTCAGCGCGAAGTGCGGGCCGGGGAAACCGTTGGGGCCGGCCAGCCGGTCCTGACCCTGGCCGACCTGTCGGAAGTCGAGATCGAAGTGGGCGTGCCCGACCGGCTCCTCGACGGACTCCGTCCCGGAACCGAGGTGCGGGTGAGCGTCCCCGCCCTGCGGGAGCAGGATTTCGCCGGCGTGGTGCAGGAAGTGGGGGTGGCCGCGCGGGAGGGAAGCCGCCTTTTCCGGGCTGTCGTGCGCGTCGCCAATCCCGACGGACGCCTGAGACCCGGCATGGCGGCCTCGGTCTATCTCGATGACGCCCTGCGAGTGACCCCGGGCGTGTTGGTGCCGCTTTCAGCCCTCGTCGCCCGGGGCGAACGCGATCTGGCGGTGTTCGTGGCCGACGAGGGGCATGCCCGCCAGCGACGGGTTCGGACTGGCGACATCCTCGAGAGTTCCATCGTGGTGACCCAGGGATTGGCCGCAGGCGAATGGGTGGTCGCCACGGGAGCGAGCCTGCTCCATGACGGCGCGCCCATTCGGATCGCTTCGGACGGCGTCGCGTCGAATCGCAGCCTGGAGCGGCGCTGATGGCGGATCCGCCTCCACGCAGGGAAGGCGGTCTGGCGCGGTACTTCGTCGGGCACCGGGAAGTTGGCTGGCTGGCGCTGGTGGCCATCCTGGGATGGGGTGCCCTTTCCCTGACCCGGCTCGCCCAGCAGGAGGATCCGAAGATCCCGGACCGGGTCGCCCGGGTGGTGACCTTGTTTCCCGGGGCCACCGCCGTGCAGGTGGAACAGCTCGTCACCGAACGGATCGAAAAGAAGATCTCGGAACTCGACACGGTCGAGGAGTTGAGCAGCCAAAGCCGGCTCGGCGTGTCGGTGATCACTGTTCACCTCCGCCCGGCGCCCCGGGCGCGCATCGATCAGGACTGGGACCGGCTGCGGGCGAAGGTGTCCGAGGTCACCCTCCCGGAAGGGGCGCAGGCGCCGCATCTGGACATGGACTTCGGGAGCACCGTGACATTGCTGTACGGTGTGGCGAGCCCGCCCGCCTCCGAGGCGGAGTGCGTGGCCCGGGCGAATCTGATCCGCGACCACCTGGCAGGCTGGCGGGCGGATGCCAACGCGGACGGCCGGGCGGCGGTGTTCGCGTTCTATCCGGCCGCTGTGTCGAAGGCGTACCGGGCCCGCACCAGCGAGATGTTCGTCCGTCGTCTCGAAGCCGGACGCCATGGCTGGGATGTCAACCGGTTTGCGGGGGAATCCTTCATCCTCGCCGAATTCGCCACCGGCTCGACCCGGGACGGCCTCGAGGCGTTCCTCGCCGACTTCATCCGGGAACTGGCCGGGTCCGACTCGGAACTGCACCCGGATTTCGGTCCGGTGGCGATCCTGATGGGCGCCGAGGACCCGTTGCCGGTGATCCGCGCCCGGGCGTTGCCGCGATACAGCCATCGCGATCTGGAACTCGCCGCACGGGTGTTCGAGGACGAACTCAAGCAGATCGGCTCCGTCGGTCGTGTCCGCGCGGTGGGGGTTGTTCCCGAGGCCCTCTATCTCATGTACTCCCTGCGCGGCGTCGAGGGGCGGGGCCTCGATTCCCAGCGGGTGATGGACTTCATCGCCGCGCGCAACGCCCTCATTCCCGGGGGCATCCTGGCGACCGAAGGCCAGAACTTCCCGGTCCAGCTCACCGGCGAATTCCGCACCGACGCCGACCTTCTCGGGGCGGTGATCGGACGGACCCCGGGCGGCGATCCGATCTATCTGCGGGACACTTTCGAGGTGCGCCGCGGTTATCGGAATCCCGTCGAGTTCGAGGTCGGAATCCTTCCAGGAGCGGGCGCGCAGGATGTCGCCGCCCCGGGCAACGGCGTGCTCCGCTCGGCCATGGTGGCGGTCGAGATGAAGGAAGGTCGCATCATCCGGGAATTCGCCCGGGAAGTCGCCTCCGTGGCGTCCGTGGTCGAGGCGCGGCTTCCCGAAGGCATGCGCCTGTGGGTGCTCAGCGATCAACCCGCGGCGGTTGGGCAGCGCGTCCACCGGTTCCTCGCCTGTTTTCTGGACGCCGTGATCATCGTGATCCTGGTGGCCCTGCTGCTCATGGAATGGCGCTCGGCCCTGGTGGTGGCACTGGCCATTCCCGTCACCGTCGCGCTGACCTTCATCGGCATGCACGCCCTCGGCATCCCCCTGCACCAGATCTCCATCGCCGCGCTGATCATCGCGCTGGGTATGCTGGTGGACGATCCGGTGGTGGCGTCCGACGCCATCAACCGCGAACTGGCCGGAGGCCGGCCCCGCGAAGTGGCGGCCTGGCTGGGGCCATGGCGCCTGCGGCGGGCCATTGTGTTCGCCACCACCATCAACATCCTCGCCTTCCTCCCGCTCGCCCTGCTGCCCGGCGACAAGGGCGCCTTCATCCTCGCCCTCCCGCTCGTGGTCACCCTCGCGCTGGTGGCGTCGCGCCTGGTGTCGGTGACCTTCGTCCCGCTGCTCGGATTCCACCTCTTGCGGGGTCAACGCAGCCTCGACGAAGGGGGCGAGATGCGCCGCTTCCCCGTATTCCGGGCGGTGGATGCCGCGCTCGGCTGGGTCGCTCCCCGTTACGGCAGCCTGCTGGAAAGGTCCTTCCGCCGCCCGGGGCTTCCCATCGGACTGGCCTACGGCACGCTCGCCCTGAGCTTCCTCGCCGTGCCCTTCCTCGGAAGCCAGTTCTTCCCGCCGGCGGAACGCAACCAGTTCCTCATCGATGTGGAACTCCCGCCCTCGGCCTCCATCTTCCGAACCCGCGAGGTCATGGACGACATCGTCCAGCGCCTGCGGGAACATCCCGAGGTGACGCTTGCCGGCCTGTTCCTGGGCGGCTCCGCACCGCGCTTCTACTACAACGTCACGCCCCGCGAACCCGCGCCCAACCTCGCCCAGATCCTCGTCAACACCCGCCTCGCCTCCGAGGTCCCTCCCCTGGTCGCCGCCCTGCGTGACCGGTTCGACCGCGAAATCGCTGGCGCCCGCGTCCTGGTGCGGGAACTCGAACAGGGTGTCCCCGTCGATTACCCCATCCAGATCCGCTTCGCCGGCGGAGATCTCGACATCCTCCGTTCGCTCGCGGACCAGGCGGCATCCGTCCTGCGCGAGGCCGGGGGCTACAAGGTCAACGATGACCTCGGCTGGCGGATCCCAACCCTGCGCGTCGCCATCGATCAGGCCCGCGCCAACAGCCTCGGCGTCGTCAACACCCTCATCGGTCGCGTCATGCAATCCGCCTTCGGCGGCCTTCAGATCACCGAACTCCGGGAGGGCGACCGGCTGGTTCCCGTGGTGATTCGACTGGCCGTCGAGGAACGCAACGAGGCTGCCCGTATCCGCTCCCTCTACGTCGAATCCCTCACCACCCGCCCGGTTCCCCTCAGCAGTTTCGCCGAGGTCGGCATCCAGCCCGAATTCGCCACCGTGCCCCGCCACAACCTCCTGCGCAGCGTCACCGTCCGCGCCTTCTCCCGGACCGGCGAACTGCCTTCCCAGGTCCTCGCCCGCGCCCGACCGGCGCTGGATCGCATCCACCTGCCCCCCGGTTATCGCATGGAATTCGATGGCGAAGCCCGCGAACTGGCCCAGAGCCGGTCGGAAATGGCCACGGTCATGGCCGTGTCCATCGCCCTCATCGCCCTCGCCCTCGTCCTTCAGTTCAATTCGGTGGTCAAGGCGTCGATCGTCCTCGCCGTCGTGCCCGTCGGCCTGATCGGCGCCTTCCTCGGCATGACCGTCGTCGGCACCTCGCTCGGCTTCATGGCACTCCTCGGCATCGTCAGCCTCGCCGGCGTCATCGTCAGCCACATCATCGTCATCTCCGACCTCATCGAGGAGGCCCGCGCCGCCGGCATGGAAACCGCACCCGCCCTGATCCATGCCGGTCTCGTCCGGATGCGGGCGGTCCTCGTGACCAGCCTGGCCACCGTGGGCGGCCTGATCCCGCTCGCCCTCACCGGCGGCGAATTGTGGCGTCCCCTCACGGCCGTCCACATCTTCGGCCTCCTGGGCGCCATCGGCCTGTCCCTGGTGCTCCTGCCCGTCCTCTATCACCAGGCCGCCACCCGCTGGCGCTGGATCCGCTGAACGAACGCTCGTGATGCCCCGTTGACCGTGGTACTTGCCCGCTCCATCGGCGCAGCTCGTTTCCCAGCGAAGCACGGCTTGCTTTGGACTTCCCACCCCACGCAGCCTCCGCCTAGCGTGGCGCCGCTTCAGCCGCCCGGACGCTGGCCCCGCCGCCCGGTCGGTTGTTGTCCGTACCCTGCACGCCCGCACCTATGGCTGAATTCACGCCTCTGAAAAACTACATCGGCGGCCAGTGGTCCGACGCCGAGTGCTCCGGAACCCTCCCCATCGAGAATCCCTCAACCGGCGCCCTCCTCGGAGTGGTCCCCCTTTCCACCCCCGCCGAGGTGGCCCGTGCCGTCGCGGCCGCTGACACCGCCTTCCCCACCTGGAGCCGCACCCCGGGTTCCCGCCGCGCCGAGTACCTCTTCCGGCTGCTCGAACGCCTCCGCGCCGACGAGGAATCCCTCGCCCGCTCGATCACCGGGGAGAACGGCAAGTCCCTCCCCGACGCCCGCGCCGAAATGAAGCGCCTGATCGAGAACTGCGAGGTCGCCTGCGGCCTCCCCGTCCTTCAACAGGGCGACAAGCTCATCGGGGCCGCCGAAGGCATCGACGGCGAAGTCCTCCGCCTGCCCATCGGCGTCTTTGCCATGGCCGGCCCCTTCAACTTCCCAGGCATGGTGCCGTTCTGGTTCCTCCCCTACGCCATCGCCGCCGGCAATACCTTCGTGGTCAAACCCTCCGAACAGACCCCCCTCACCCTCCAGCGCATCGCCGGTCACTTCCACGCCGTGGGCCTTCCGGCCGGCGTCGTCAATGTCATCCACGGCGACCGGACCGTGGTCGAGACGCTCATCGATCATCCCCGTGTCCGCGGGCTTTCCCTCGTCGGCTCCAGCCGCACCGCCCGGGCCGTCGCCACCCGCTGCGCCGCCGCCGGCAAGCGGTTCCAGGCCATGGGCGGCGCCAAGAACCACCTCGTCGTCATGCCCGATGCCCGCGTGGACGAGGCGGTCCGCAACATGATCTCCTCCTGCTTCGGCTGTGCCGGCCAGCGCTGCATGGCCGCCTCCGCCATCGTTGCCGTCGGCCGCGAAGTCCATGATCAGGTCTGCCGCCAGCTCGTCCAGGCCTGCACCCACGTCACCGTCGCCAATCCCCTCGACCCCGCCGTCGCCAATGACCCCATGGTGATCGGCCCCGTCATTTCCGCCAAAGCCCGCCAGTTCGTCCTCGAAATGATCGAGACCGGTGTCCGGGAAGGCGCCGAACTGCTCGCCGATGGCCGCCATGTCCGCGTGCCCGGCGCCGAACAGGGCCACTTCATCGGCCCCACTGTCTTCCGCGGCGTCCGGCCCGGCATGGCCATTCATCGCACCGAAATCTTCGGCCCCGTCGTGGTCGTCCTCGAAGCCGCCTCCTTCGAGGAGGCCGTCGCCATCATCAACCAGCACGAGTACGGCAACGGCGCCTCGATCTACACCCGGAGCGGTTACTGGGCCCGCCGCTTCAAACTCGAAGTCGAATGCGGCATGATCGGTGTCAACGTCGGCATCCCCGCCCCCGTCGCCCACCTCCCCTTCGGCGGCATGCGCGGCTCCCAATTCTCCGATATCAAGGCCCAGGGCCGCGCCGTCATCGACTTCTATACCGAACCCAGGATCGTCACCGAACGCTTCTGGCCCGAGACGGAATGAACGCCACGCCGGATTCCCTCCTCGTCCGTCCTCAACCGGACCCGGCCGACCCCGGACGTGTCCTCCGCGTCACCCCGGCCACCGCCGGTTGGGACCTGATCTCCTTCGAGATCCGCCGCCTTGCGCCGGGTGCCGAATGGGCCTTCGACACCGCCGAAAACGAGCTGGCCCTGGTCAATCTCACCGGCCGCTTTGCCGTTGCCTCCGACCGCGGTCACTGGACCGGCATCGGCGGTCGCGCCACCGTGTTCGAGGACGCCGCCCACGCCCTCTACCTCCCCCGCCGCACCCGCTTCCAGGTTGTCGCCGAATCCGAAGCCACCTTCGCCGTCACCTGGGTCCCCACCGACCAGGATCATGCCCCCTGGCTGATCCGCCCCGACCAGGTCGCCCGCTCCATCCGCGGCGGCGACAACGTCAGCCGCCAGATCAACGACCTCCTTCCCCCCGGCTCGCCCGTCCATCGACTGGTCCTCGTCGAGGTTTATACCCCCGGCGGCAACTGGAGCAGTTACCCGCCCCACAAACACGACCGCCACGTCGTCGATGACCAGGGCCGCCTCCTCGAAGCCGACCTCGAGGAAATCTACTACTACCAGATCGACCGCCCCGAAGGATACGCCTGCCAGCGCATCTACACCGATGCCGACTCCCCCGGCCACGCCGCCGGTCGTCCCATCGACGCCCTCGTCCGCGCCAGCCACGGCGATGTCGTCCTTGTCCCCGAAGGTTACCATCCCGTGGTCAGCGCCCCCGGCTACACCACCTACTACCTCAACGTTCTCGCCGGCAGCGCCCAAAGCCTCGCCAACCGCGAAGACCCCCGCTACGCCTGGGTCAAGGACACCTACCGCACCCGCGATCCCCGCCTGCCCCTCTACTGATCCGGAATGCCAGCCCGCATTCCGCCCAACCGCCTCCCCAAAATCCCCCCGCCTCTGCCCATGGACCAACCGGAGATCCTCTTCGACACCTTCCACATGGGCCGGTCCTCGATCGACCTCTACAGCAACGACGTCGGCCGGCCCTTCCCCGAAATCCGCAGCTTCGCCGCCTACGTCGGAGGTTCGCCCACCAACATCAGCGTCGGCGGTCGCCGCCTCGGCCTCCGCACCGCCCTCCTCACCGCCGTCGGTACCGACCCGGTTGGCGATTTCATCCTCCAGTTCCTCGACCAGGAAGGAGTCGTCACCCGCTACATCCCCCGCAAACCCGACCGCCGCAGCAGCGCCGTCGTCCTCGGCATCGAACCCCCCGACCGCTTCCCGCTGGTCTTCTACCGCGAAAACTGCGCCGACATCGGGCTGACCATCGAGGATGTCCTCGCCGCCCCCATCGCCCAGGCACGCATCTTCCAGTTCGCCGGCACCAATCTCAGCAGGGAACCCAGCCGCAGCGCCACCCTCTTCGCCGCCGAACTCGCCCGCCAGACCGGCCGCGAAGTCGTCCTCGACATCGATTTCCGTCCCGATCAGTGGCACGACCCCCGCGCCTTCGGCGTCGCCATCCGCTCCGCCCTGCGCCTTACCGATGTCGTCCTTGGCACCGAGGACGAAATCAACGCCGCCATGCTCACCGACCCCGCCCACGTCGAGGCGACCCGTTCCGTCTCCGACACCCGCGTCCACGGCAACGTGGACCAGGCGGTCCGCACCCTCCTCACCATGGGCCCCCGCGCCGTCGTCCAGAAACGCGGCGAACAAGGCGCCCGCGTCCATGTCCGTGCCGCCGCCTCCGAACCCGAATCCATCGAGGCCCCAGGTTACCCCGTCGAGATCGCCAATATCCTCGGAGCCGGCGATGCCTTCGCCGCCGGGTTCCTCTACGGCCACCTCCAGGGCTGGGGCTGGCGCAAGGCCGCCCGCCTCGGCAACGCCTGCGGCGCCATCGTCGTCACCCGCCACGGCTGCGCCAACTTCATGCCCACCCTCGACGAAGTCCTCGCCTTCGTCGCCCCCCGCGGCGGACTGGACTGAACCCCTCCACGCCCCTCCACGCCTCTCCATGCCTATGAACCTCCCCACCGAACGCCTCACCCTGGCCCAGGCCCTGGTCAAATTCCTCGTTCACCAGCACGTCGAACGCGACGGCGTCAGCCACCGCTTCTTCCCCGGCTGCTTCGGCATCTTCGGCCACGGCAACATCGCCGGCATCGGACAGGCCCTCCAGCAGTACCCCGCCCTCCGCTACTACCAAAGCCGCAACGAGCAGGCCATGGTCCATACCGCCGTCGCCTTCGCCAAAATGCAGAACCGCCTCCAGTCCCTCGTCTGCACCTCCTCCATCGGACCCGGCGCCACCAACATGATCACCGGCGCCGCCGTCGCCACCATCAACCGCCTCCCCGTCCTCCTCCTCCCCGGCGACATCTTCGCCCGCCGCAACGTCGCCCCCGTCCTCCAGCAACTCGAGTCCAGCCACACCCAGGACATCTCGGTCAACGACTGCTTCAAACCCGTCAGCCGCTACTGGGACCGCCTCTACCGGCCCGACCAGCTCCTCACCGCCCTGCCCGAGGCCATGCGCGTCCTCACCAGCCCCGTCGAAACCGGCGCCGTCACCCTCGCCCTCCCCCAGGACGCCCAGACCGAGGCCTTCGATTATCCCTCCGAATTCTTCGCCCCCCGCACCTGGTCCGTCCCCCGCAACCGCCCCGACACCGCCGCCATCCTCCGCGCCGCCGACTGGATCCGCGCCGCCCGGCGTCCCCTCATCGTCGCCGGCGGAGGCGTCCTCTACAGCGGTGCCACCGAATCCCTCCGCCGCTTCGTCGAGGCCACCGGCATCCCCGTCGGCGAAACCATGGCCGGCAAAGGCTCCCTCCGGTACGACCATCCCCTCAACCTCGGCGCCATCGGCGTCACCGGCACCCGCGCCGCCAACCTCGCCGCCCGCAACGCCGACCTCGTCCTCGGCATCGGCACCCGTTACAGCGACTTCACCACCGCCAGCAAAACCGCCTTCCAGGCCCCGGGCGTCCGCTTCATCAATCTCAACGTCGCCGAATTCGACGCCGCCAAACACCACGCCCTCCCCCTCGTCGGCGATGCCCGCGTCACCCTCGACGAACTCCTCCCCATGCTCGCCGGTCATTCCGTCCCCCCCGGATACCGCGCCGAATCCGAACAGGCCCACCACGACTGGGAAGCCGAGGTGGACCGCATCTACGCCATCCGCCACCAACCCCTCCCCAGCCAGGGCGAACTCATCGGCGCCGTCAACGAACTCAGCCCCCCCGACGCCGTCATGATCAATGCCGCCGGCAGCATGCCCGGCGACCTCCACAAACTCTGGCGCTGCCGCAACACGAAGAATTTCCACCTCGAATACGGCTTCAGCACCATGGGCTACGAAATCGCCGGCGGCCTCGGCATCAAACTCGCCGACCCCCGCCGCGAAGTCTATGTCCTCGTCGGCGATGGCAGCTACCTCATGCTCGGCAACGAAATCATCACGTCCATCCAGGAGGACCTCAAACTCACCATCGTCCTCATGGACAACTCCGGCTTCAACAGCATCGGCGGCCTCAGCCGTTCCCTCGGACAACAGGGCTTCGGCACCCGCTATGCCTTCCCCCGCGATGGCCAGCTCCCCGGCGACGAGGCCGGCCCCGACCTCGAACCCCTCCCCGTCAACCTCGCCCTCAACGCCCGCAGCCTCGGCGCCCATGTCATCGAGTGCGCCACCTACGACGACTTCACCGCCGCCCTCCTCGAAGCCCGCCGCCAGCCCCGCACCACCGTCATCGCCATCCGCAACGACCGCTACGCCGGCGTCGGCGGCTACGAATCCTGGTGGGATGTCCCCCCGGCCGAAGTCAGCGAATCCGAATCCGTCCGCCAGGCCCGCGCCGTCTGGGAATCCCAACGCCCCAAGGAACGCCTCTTCCTCCCCTCATGAACCCCCTCCCCGTCCCTGTCCCCGTCCCCATCCGCGTCGGCAATGCCCCCTGCTCCTGGGGCTCCCTCGAATTCGAAGGCCTCGAAGCCAGACCCCTCGGCTACGCCCAGGTCCTCGACGAAATGGCCGCCACCGGCTACGCCGGCACCGAACTCGGTGACTGGGGCTTCATGCCCACCTCGCCCCACGATCTCCACCGCGAACTCGCCGCCCGTCACCTCCAGCTCCTCGGCGCCTTCGTCCCCGTCGCCCTGCGCCACCCCGACGCCCACGCCGACGGCGAAGCCCGCGCCCTCCGCGTCGCCGAACTCCTCGCCGCCGTCCACCAGCAATCCTCCGCCGGTTCCCCGCCCTTCCTCGTCCTCGCCGACGACAACGGCTCCGACCCCGTCCGCACCCTCCACGCCGGCCGCGTCACCACGGCCATGGCCCTCTCCGACGCCGGCTGGTCCGCCTTCATCGACGGCACCCACCGCGTGGCCCGGGCCGTCCATCGCGCCACCGGCCTCCGCACCGTCTTTCACCATCACTGCGCCGGCTTCCTCGAAACCCCCGACGAAATCGAAATCCTCCTCGCCCGCACCGACCCCGAACTCGTCGGACTGGTCTTCGATACCGGCCACCTCACCTACGGCGCCGGAGCCGACGACACCACCGCCGTCCTCCAGGCCCTCGACCGCTTCGCCGATCGCATCCCCTACTTCCACCTCAAGGATTGCGAACCCGCCGTCGCCCGCCGCGCCCGCGCCGAAGGCTGGGACTACTTCGCCGCCGTCCGCCATGGCGTCTTCTGCGAACTCGGCCGCGGCTGCGTCGATTTCCGGGCCGTCCTCGACTGGCTCCGCCGCCGCGAATACCGCGGCTGGGTCCTGGTCGAGCAGGATGTCCTCCCCGGCATGGGCACCCCGAAGGAAAGCGCCCGCCGCAACCGCGAATTCCTCCGTACCCTCGGCCTCTGATCCATGACCCCGTCCCCCATCCCCGTCGGCCTCGTCGGCGCGGGTCGCATCGGCCGTCTCCACGCCGAACACCTCCGCTGCCGCCTCCCCGAAGCCGACCTCCGCATGGTCACCGACGTCGATCCCGGCGCCGCCCGTTCCTGCGCCGAACGCTTCGGCATCCCGCAGTCCGGCTCCGACTACCGTGAACTCCTCGCCCGCCCCGACCTCGCGGCCGTGATCGTCTGTTCCCCCACCGACACCCACGTCGGGATCATCGAAGCCGCCGCCGCCGCCGGCAAACACGTCTTCTGCGAAAAACCCATCGATGCCGGACTCGCCCCCATCGACCGGGCCCTCGCCGCCGTCGATCGCGCCGGCGTCCTCCTCCAGATCGGCTTCAATCGACGCTTCGACCCCAACTTCCGCCGCGTCCGCGAAGCCGTCGTCCGCGGCGAAATCGGCACCCCCCACCAGGTCCTCATCGTCAGCCGCGATCCCGCCCCGCCCCCGCTCGAGTACGTCCGCCGCTCCGGCGGCATCTTCCTCGACATGACCATCCACGACTTCGACATGGCCCGCTTCCTGGTCGGCTCCGAGATCGTCGAGGTCTATGCCACCGGCAGCGTCCGCGTGGACCCCGCCATCGGCGAGGCCGGCGACCTCGACACCGCCACCGTCCTGCTCACCTTCCGCAACGGCGTCGTCGCCACCATCCAGAACTGCCGCCAGGCCGTGTACGGCTACGACCAGCGCGTCGAAGTCTTCGGCTCCGCCGGCTCCATCCGCATCGACAACAACCACCCCAACACCGCCCTCCTCAGCGGCCCCGAACGCGTCCAGCGCGACCTCCCCCTCCGCTTCTTCATGGATCGCTACCTCGACAGTTACCTCGAGGAAATGCGCGCCTTCCTCGCCGCCATCCGCTCCGGTTCCCCCTCCCCCGTCCCCGGCCCCGACGGCCGCATCCCCGTCCTCATCGCCCACGCCGCCCGCCAGTCCCACACCCTCAACCGCCCCGTCCGCCTCGACGAAATCGACCGCCCGACCATTCCCCATCCCCCCACCCCCTGATCCCCATGCCACTCCCCCTCGGCAAACGGCGCCGCCTCCAGCAAACCGCCGGTCCCGACGGCGCCTTCACCGTTCTCGCCATCGACCACCGCGGCCCCCTCCGCCGTCAGCTCGCGTCCGCCTCCCCCGACCGCCCCCTCGACGAACTCCTCGCCGACATCAAACGCGACATCGTTCGCGCCCTCGGCCCCCTCGCCTCCGCCGTCCTCCTCGATCCCGAACTCGGCCTCGACGCCTGCGTCACCCACGGCGACCTGCCCGGCTCCACCGGCCTCCTCGTCGCCCTCGACACCGGATCCACCGGCGATCCCGCCAACCTCCAGACCGGCCTCGCCGAAGGCTGGAACGTCGCCCGCATCGCCCGCTCCGGCGCTTCCGGCGTGAAACTCCTCGTGTACTACCACCCCGACGCCCCCCAGGCGCCCCAGGTCGAACACCTCGTCCGTACCATCGCCGCCGACTGTGCCCGCGAGGAAATCCCCCTCTTCCTCGAACCCCTCTCCTACTCCCCCGACGACCCCTCCCGACGCCTGCCACCTCCCGAACGCCGC